>CAZTAB010000438.1:0-7692 GCA_964611475.1 uncultured Verrucomicrobiota bacterium
TAAACCGGACCCAGTTCCCGGCGGCCATCACGCCCACATGCCCGATTCGCAACCCGACCAGGATCGCCAGTAGAGCCCACGGTCCCAGCCGGACGGGTTCCTGGCCGGTGATTCCGTTGAACAGTTCCCGGATGACCAGGCCCGCACCGAGCGGCCAGAGGTGAATGGCGAGCCAGAGGGACGCGCACAGGGCGAAGTACCATGGCCGGTAGAGGATCATTCGCCCCAGGATGCGGAACGTGTTCACGAGAAAAGAACCTCCGATCCGGTTTGAAGCAATGCGGAAAATCTCGAGGACGGATCCTGTTCAAGCGATTCGCGCGGACCGTGCTCCCGCACCCTGCCCTCTTCCAGGACGAGGATTTCGTCGGCCCGCCTCACGGTGGATAGTCGATGGGCGATCACGATGCCGGTTCGATTCCGGAGCAGGTGAAGCCATGCCGAATGCAGCAATGCCTCGGTTGCCGGATCGAGTCGCGACGAGGGTTCGTCGAGGATCACCAGGCCGGGGTCCTTCATGAATACACGGATGAACGCCAGCAACTGCGCCTCGCCTGCGGAAAGCCCTTCGCCTCCGGAATGGAGCACGGTGTCAAGGCCCCGCGGCAGCCTGTCAAGCCAGTCCCCGATGGCGAGTTGCCCGATCACTTCCCGGATGTGTTCGTCGGGGATTTGTTTGTTGAAGAAGGTGATGTTGTCCCGGACGGTGCCGTAGAAGAGCTGGACATCCTGGGTGACCAGCCCGATGCGGCGGCGAAGACCTGCCAGTTCCAGGTCTCGAATATTCCGGCCCCCGATCCGGATGGCCCCTTGCTGCGCGTCGTATAGTCGGAACAGCAGCCGCGCGACGGTTGTTTTGCCGCTCCCGGTTTTACCGACGATGCCCAGCAGGCGGCCCGGAGCGAGCCGGAGGGTCATGTCGCGCAGGACCGGCACGGACTCGCGGTACCTGAACGAAACGTCCTCGAAGTCGATTGCAAGCGGTCCGGCATGGAGCTTTTTGTCGCCGGGCGTGGGGATCGCGTTTCGGAGATTCATCAATTCATTTACCCGAGCGATGCCGGCCCCCGCATTTTGCAGGTCCTGAAGCTGGCGCGTAAGCTGCATCACCGGCATGCGCAGCATTTCTGTGTAGTGAAAGAAGAGAAAAACCGTGCCCACGGAGATGGCGGTGTGTTGGTGCATGTAGACCCCGGAGCCAATCGCAAGAAGGTTCGCCAGGGCGAAGAGGAGCATGAGGACCAGGTAGATACAGGACCGCAGCATCCATGACCTGCGGCACAGGTGAAAATAGACGCGATTGATCCGGTAAAACCTGTCCATGACGTATCCGCGCCCGCCGTTGGCCCGGATGTCCTGCAGTGCTGCAAGTTGTTCCTCCAGGAACCCGAAGAACTGCGCTCGCGCTTCCTGCTGGCGCTGAAACAACGGGATGGCCAGGTTGCGAAGCTTGAGCAGCAGGAGGAATGCCACGATCGCGAAGAACGTCAGCCCGGCGCCCACGATGAGGCTCTCCCGGAGCAGCAGGAGAAGGACTCCGAGCGTGAGGAGAATGCTGCCCAGGATCTGGATCGTGAACTGCGAGAAGAAGTTGGACAGGTTGGTCACATCCCCGTCGATACGCTCAATCAGTTCCCCGGGCGTTCGGTCGTTGTGAAAGCCCATGTCAAGCCGGATGCAGTGTTCCGCGAGGTCACGGCGAAGTTCGTTCGTGGAGGTCCAGCCGATGTCCGCGCCGAGGTACGTGGCGCTTGCGGAGAATACCTGGTTGGCCACGGCGAGAGACAGGTACAGGAGGGCGGCCCACCCCAGTAGATCCAGGCCGCGCCCCTCCATCGCGGAATCGATGAAAAACCTGAGAATCTGCGGCCCGGCCAGTTGCAGGCCGATGCTTGTGAAAAGGGTTACTGCGAGCAGGATCGCTATGATCCAATGCGGTCGCAGGTATCGTTTCAGAAATCGGGCATATAATAGGAAGTCCCTGTGTGCGGTAACAGCCAAAACAAACGGGTTCGCGATCCTACGTCAGTGTAATGCCTCCGCCCGCCGGGCCCGGACCGCCGGGTCCAGGAAGGATGCCGGGCTTGTCGACGGACGGCATAACAATGCGTGATGCCTCCTCACGCTGCAACTCGCGCGCCTCTTCAACCATTTTGTCGATGGCCTCTTTGATGGCCTCGGGAAATTTGTCGATGGCCCCGGACAGGGATTCCGCCTCGATCTGGGCTGTCACCGGGAGTACGCCGGCGCGGGACATCAGCTGTGTCTGCGCGACATATCGCTGTGGTCGGGACGCGTCCACCGAGCCGTCCACATTGATGGGCGTTAACACCTGCATGGTTCCTGCCTTCAGGTCGGTGCCCATTTCCTCCCGGTACAGGTTCTCCTTGTCGACAGATATGTTTTCCAGATTGACTTTTTCGGCGTCGCTCATTGCGGAATCCTTTGGTTCAAGAGGTTGAAGCCAATTACTATACGCAAAGAAGTGGCGGGAAGATAGCACATTTTCCCGTGCGTATTGTTGTGGCACTCCCGGCGTTTGGGAGCCACACTAAACCGGGTTTGCGGATTTACTTATGCCGATCTCCCGACATTTTTTGGGATACGATGAACCGTTGGTTCACGGGGTATGCCGATTTCTCCTTCCGGATCGCATTGTGTCGGCTCCGGACATGGATGATATGCTGCTGATTGTCCCCACGCGCCGCGCCGGCCGCCGGGTTCTTCAGCGTCTCGCTTCCCTTTGCGACAGGGAGGGAACCGGCGTATTCCCCCCTGCCGTGTGCCTGCCAACCGATCTTTTGCGGCGCGACCAGCCGAGTCTTGCGCCTCGGGCCGTCGCGCTGGCGGCGTGGATGCATGTGCTTCGAAACGTGGACCTTGCACGGCACAAGGCGTTGTTTCCGAATCGTCCGCCGGAACAGGGCCCGTCGTGGGCTCTGCGCACTGCCGATGTGCTGCAGCAGGTCAGGTTCGACCTGGCGGAGGGCGGGTTGCTGGTCGGCCATATGGCTGACGCCCTTGGAGAGAAGCTGCCGGAGCCGGCGCGATGGCGTGACCTCGCGTCTCTTGAGGCGTCATACCTGTCCACCCTTGCAAAGGCCGGACTCATCGATCCGTGTGAAGGCATGTTGCGCTCGGCGGATGCCCCCGTCCTGCCTGCGCCGGCTCGTCGGGTCGTTGTCGCGGCCGTGCCTGATCTGTCTCCCCTGGTTGAAGGAGCGCTGCGCCGGTTGGGAGAAACCTGCCCGGTGGAAATACTTGTCCATGCGCCCGGGGAGTTCGCGGACACGATCGACGCGTGGGGGCGGCCTCTTCCCGGAGCGTGGAACGGAAGGACAATTGACATCTCCGACATCAGGCAGTCCATCCGACTCGCGGCAAACGAAGCGGCGCAGGCTGATGAAGTCGTCCGGTTGCTGGACGGGACGGACCCTGGGGTCAGCGTCGCGGTGGGCGTTCCGGATCCGAGGATCCTCTCTCCCCTGCGAGATGCACTGGAGAGGTCCGGCTACGCGCCATTCGACCCGTCTGCCCGTGCGTTCAGGGATCATGCGCTATTCCATCTCGCGGATGCGTGGCATGCCCTCTTGCAGCGCCAGGATTATCCATCGCTCAGCCGGGTTCTTAGGCATCCCGATTTCATTCGCTATCTTGAAGGCCAGGCTGTCTGCGGCGGATCCATGCTGGCGGAGTTGGACGAATTGCAGAATCGTCATCTTCCAACGAGCCTGGACGACGTGAAGCGGCATGAAGCCTTCCACAGGAAATCTGGCTGCGGGAGCCGGTATCCCGAACTCGCAAAGGCGCTGGATCTGCTTTGCGTGCAACTGGGGCGTTTTAAAAAGGACTTCCGGGCTTCATCGATGCGGGAATTCCTCCGGGAAATCTATGTCCGGTGTGATGCCCCAGAGGCCGGGGCGGGTGACCTTTTGTTTGAGGATGCCGCCGACCTGATGTTGTCGGGGCTGGACGAGCTTGCCGATGCGGAACGGGCAAATCTCGTTCGGCCCGGGGGGGAGGGAGGGGGGCTGCTGATTCATTGTATGCAGGATGTGGAACTGTTTTCACGTCGTGCCGACGAAGACCTGGTGTTGGACGGGTGGCTGGAAGTTCCGTGGTCGGACGCGTCCAGGCTCATCCTGGTGGGAATGAACGACGAGGTGGTGCCGTCCGGATTCCGTGGAGACCCGTTTTTGACCGACTCCCTGCGGCGCAGCATGGGATTGAAGCACAGCGAGGAACGGCTCGCGCGTGACGCATTCCTGCTCTCCGGGCTTCTGGCATCGCGTCCCGAGCCGGGGCGGGTGACCTTTGTTTATGGGAAGGCGACCCGGTCCGGAGATCCTCTCAGGCCATCCCGGCTGCTGTTGCGCTGCGGAGAGAAGGAGCTGCCCGAACGCGCCAGTCATCTTTTCCGCGAAGCGCGCGTGGCGCGGGTGGATGTGCCGCCGTCGGTGTCGTTTCCCCTCATGGTTCCCGCCGTTTTGGAAACAGAAATACGCGAAATTCATGTGACCAATTTCGCCGCATACCTGCGCTGCCCGTTTCGGTACTACCTGTCCCGCGTTCTCCGCATGAAGGAGGTGGATGATCGGAAGATGGAGCTCGATGCCCTCGAGTTCGGAAGCCTTGTTCATGACGCGCTCGAGAAACTGGGTCGTTCGGAAGAGCTTCGTTGCAGCGAAGACCCCGACGCGGTGGGGGACTTTCTCGTGGAGTCCGCGGAGCGCCTTGTTTATGGAACCTATGGTTCGCGGCCTGCGCTGTCCGTGGAAATCCAGCTGCAGTCCGCCGTTGAGCGACTGCGAAAGGCGGCGGAGATCCACGTCTCGGAACTGCGGATGGGGTGGGAAATTCTCGACGTGGAACGCCGAGTGCAGGGCACCATCGAGAGCTTCAACGTCGTTGGAAAGATCGATCGGATCGACCGGCACCGGGAGACCGGAATAGTCCGGGTGCTCGATTACAAATCCTCCGACACAGCCGAGCCGCCGGGCAAGGCGCACATCGGAGGCCGGGATCCGGACGCGCCTCCTTATGCAAGCGTTACCGCCGGCAATGGGCAGGGAACCTGGAGGAGTTTGCAGCTGCCCCTGTACCGGATCCTGCTGGAGCAGGAGGGTTTTTCTGAAAGTATCGGGATTGGATATTTCAACCTGCCCAAGGCGGTTAGCCATACAGGCGTATCGCTTTGGGAGGAATTCGACCCGAAGTTGCTCGACCGCGCGCAGCATTGTGCCGCGGGTATTCTCCGGGACATCTCGGGGGGGCGGTTCTGGCCGCCCCGGTCATCAGTCCGGTATGACGAATTCGCGCGCCTGTTTCCGGCGGGCTACAATGTGTGCGTGGCCGAAGCATCGAGGAAACATCTTGCGGCGGGGAAGGGGGGCGACGCGGTATGAACGCGAACCAGGTCGATCATCTTGCCATTCTTGCCTCGGCCGGCTCCGGGAAGACCTTCCGGCTGGCGCATCGGTTTATTGAATTGATGGCGCGGGGGGAGGAACCCGAGCGCATTGGGGCCATGACATTCTCCCGCAAGGCGGCGGGTGAGATCTTCGACACCATCGTCAATCGGCTTTGCGAGGCCTCTCGGACAGAGGACATAGCCCGCGACGTTGGTCGGCACGCGAAGGTCGAGGGCTTGCGGTCCCGAGACTGCCTGTCACTGCTCGAGTCGCTGTTGGAGGCCATGGACCGCCTCCAGATCGGCACGCTGGACAGCTTCGCGGTTCGGATCGTTCGAGCCTTTCCGCTCGAGTTGGGCATTCCCATGGAATTTGACGTCATGGAATCGGGAGGATCCGTCGCGCGCGCCGCCAGAAGTGAAGTGCTGCGCGGAATCCTGGAACGCCGCCTGGTAAAGCTCTCGGCGCAGGAGGGCTTCCTGCAGTCCTTTAAGCAGGCGACATTCGGCGAGGAGCGGAAGAGTCTGGTCCGGGAGCTGGATCGCTTCGTGAAGGATTTTCACACGACCTACCGAATCCACCCCGTGGAATCGGGGTGGGGCGTTGCGGGAAAGGTCTGGCCGAGACCTTCTCCTTGGTTTTCCCCCGTCAAGGACGTGAAGGAAGGTGCCGCCCGGCTCCGGGCCTTCGCCGTGGCCAAAGGATACCCGGACTCGATCCGGCAGCGGTGGTTCGATTTTGCCGACGAGGCGGCCCGGTACCGCCCGGGATCGCCTTGGATACGGCCCATCGAATACATGATGAAAAAACTTCTTCCGCTGGCCGACGAACTCCCGAGGGGATCGATCGCTGTTCGCCTGGACTGGACCGATTGTGAACTCGACGCGAAGGCGGGAGAGGCATGCATGGCGCTTGTGAGACACGTCATGTGGTGCGAGATCCTCAAGTCCCTGGAGACAACGAGCGGAATTTTCCAGATCCTTCATGCCTTCGAGGGGATCTATAACGACCGTGTGCGCCGTCTGGGCCGACTGACCTTTGAAGATATCCAGTTCCTGCTCTACCCGGAGACTTCGCCTGTGGGAGGAACGCGGTTGAGCACAGTTTCCGGCGATGATCGCCTCTACATTGACTATCGTCTCGACGGGCGTCTTGATCACTGGCTGCTCGACGAGTTCCAGGACACCAGCGATTTGCAATGGAGCGTATTGGAAAACCTCATTGACGAGGTGGTCCAGGATCCGACTGGCAGACGCACGTTTTTCTACGTCGGCGACGTAAAGCAGGCGGTTTACGGATGGAGGGGGGGGAACGCCCGGCTGTTTCAGCAGATCCGTGAGCGCTACGGGAAAAAGATCCGCGACGAATCCCTGCAAACCTCCTATCGCTCCTGCATGCCCGTTATCGAGTGCGTTAATGCGGTTTTTTCGCGACTTCCCGGCAACCGGTTCCCGCCGGAGATGGCGGCGCGGTGGCATGCGGGAAGGGAAACGCACAAGGTTGCGGCGGGCATGGTTCCCGAAACCGGGCTTGTTTCCCTCTTATCCCCGGCGGCGGAGACGGATCGATACAGCATGGCCGCGGGTATCCTTGAGGAGATTGATCCGATCCGGAGGGACGTGAGCGTCGCCGTGCTGGTCCGAACGAACGACGAGGGGGCAGAACTGGTCAAGGTGTTGCGCAGCCAGTGTGGCGGGATGCCGATCGTGCACGAGGGCAATGCCGGGATCACGGACAATCCCGTGGTCAACGGGCTGCTGGCGCTGGTCAAGGCTGCGGCACATCCCGGCGATGAATTCGCGTGGATGTTTGTGCAAATGACGCCCTTGGCTCGGGTCCTTGAGGCGCGCAAATTGACGCGGGAAACCATCCCGCTGGAAATCCTCGGAGGGATAAATGCTGGCGGATTCCGAAGCTATTTCCGGGAATGGGGGGACGCACTTACAGAGGTGGTCCGGCTCGATCGCTTCGGCTTGCGCCGCTTGGATGACCTGGTCGACGCGGCCGGAGAGTTCGACACCGGGGGGGGGCGCGATCCCGACGCATTCATTGCATTCATGGAGGGATACACCCTGCGGGAGGGGGCAACGCGCACCCCCGTCCGCGTCATGACGATACATCAGGCGAAGGGGCTGGACTACGACATGGTGATTCTTCCCGCGATGCAGGGACCACGGTCTATGGTCGGTGGTGGCGGGGCGGAGATCGTGACGTCGTTTGACGCGGGATCCGGTGAACCCGCGTGGACGCTCCGGATGCCCCGGCTCATCGTGAGCGAACA
>CAZTAB010000439.1:0-2782 GCA_964611475.1 uncultured Verrucomicrobiota bacterium
CAGGGAAACGATCTGATGACTCCTGTCCCGGAGTATGAGTTCCCGGGACTGAAAGCCGGGGACCGGTGGTGTGTCTGTGTCGGCACGGTCATGCAGGCCATTGAAGCCGACAAACCGCCCTTGATTCATCTAAAGGCGACACACTCGTCCGTTCTCGAGTTTGTGCCTCTGGAAACCCTGAAGGCCTGCGCCGTGGAAGACTAGCCTTGGGCTGCCCGGGGGGTGCCTTGGTTGTAACGGGAAACCCTGCTACTACCTCGAGAAGTTCGCCCAGGGGTTGGTGCCGATAAGCGAGGCGCTGGCGGTTACATGCGGCCCGAAGGTGTCATCGGAATTCAGGTCGTAGGGGTGGCATGCCCTGTGGAGGTGTTCTTCAGGATGAGATTTTCCCGGCTGCTCGACGTTTTGATCCCGATGCCTGCCCAGCCCGTCGTGTCGGAGATGTTGTTGCCCTCGATCCGGTCCCGGTCGGGAAAAACAAGCGAGATCCCTATGTCCACGTTCCCGCTGATTGTGTTGTCCCGGATGGTGTTTCCATCCCACCCGCCGCCCAGCATGTTGGCATAGAGGTTTATGCCCCGGCCCCGTTCCCATTGATGGTACACCCGACAATGACATTCCCGTTGCACTCCCCTGCGGGCCCCCTGAGGTGGATGCCCCTGGACACATTGCCATTGATGGAGCAACTCGTGATGGTGTTCCCGTTGCACTGGCCCTCGTCACCGCTAAAGTAGCATCCGTTGTTTCCGTTTCCTTCGATCGTGCCGGGTCCACTCTCCGCAGCATGACAGATAGATGGTGGGGGTACCCGGTCAAGGCAAGTTCAGGAAAACATACCCGCCTCGCTCCGCGTCCTGCCGCGCGATCGATCAACGTCTCAAAACGAGCCAGATTCCCTTCAGCTTCGAGAAAACGGCATTCAGGGGAGAGGAGGGCAGAAGTCCGTTGCATGACGTAGTTCCTCCCGTATAGTTTCAAGGCGTCCATCAATGCAAAAGACAAATAAGAAATCGTTTTCCGGCGGCTCGACCTCACTCGAAGCGTCTGGTCCCAGCAGTGGATGTGGGGGCCGTAGGATCAGCCCGGAGCTGAGCGGATATCCTCGAACCGCCAATTTAACGGATGAACGCGGAAAGACAATCTTCGATTTTCCGGCCGACCATCGTTTGCAGCGGGAAGGGTAGAGGTGACCCCAATGTTCCAGGGCGTGGGTGATAGATTCGAGCCGATGTTCAGGCGTTCCATGTACGGCCTTTGCGGCTGGTTGGCCATTTCCATCCTCCTTCCTGGCCGCAGCACAGTGTGCGCGGAGCAGGCTCCCGCCGCCGAGGGTTTCCGCCTGGAAACACATGGTGCCGACATGGAGAAACTCCGCGAAGCGGGAAAACAACGGATGCGCCGCATTGTTTACAACAGCGACGGCGGGGACATGTACGGGTACGACTTCAGTTCCGTCGATGAATTCCTTCACCGCCGCACCGACCGCGCGATCGGCACCCAGGTCGACACGATTTCATACTGCACCGGCGTCACCCTTGTTTACAGTCATGACACCGATGTGGCGGAACGGTACGACGATCTGATGGACGCCCTTGGGAAGACTGGCGTGCAGGCCGATCGGTGGCGGAAGAATATGTCGGTCCTGCGCGAGGCGGGCCTCGATCAGCTCAGCGCAACGGTTCAACGGGCCCACGAGGCCGGGCTGGAGATCTTCTGGTCTCACCGCATCAACGACACCCACGATAGTGTTCCTGAGTGGGATCACCTGCTGGCCATGTGGAAGCGCAGGCACCCGGAGTTCCTGATGGGTGTCCCCGGGGACACGGAAAAGTATCCTCAGACCTCGCCGAGGTAGTGGTGGTCCACGCTCGATTTTGAGAAGCGGGAAGTCAGGGATTATCTCTTTCGCATCACGGAAGAAATTTGCCAGCGCTACGACGTAGATGGCGTGGAGATCGATTATTTCCGCTATCCCATGTTCTTTCGCCCGAACCTCGATGGAGATCCTGCGACGCAGGATCAGCTCGATCTCCTGACCGAATTCCAGCACTCCATCCGGCAGATGGCGGGGCGAGAAGGTGAACGCAGAGGAAGGCCCATTCTGGTGGCGGCGAGAGTGCCTGTCTCGGTGCAGGCGTGCCGGAACGTCGGCATTGATATCGAGCGTTGGCTGAACGACGACCTGGTGGATATACTGTTCCTGGGCAACGGATTCGCTTGGCCCAATGTGCCCGCGGACAAGTTGATCAATGTCGCCGGAAGACATGATGTTCCCGTGTTTCCCTGTCTAAAGTGGTCGGGGTATGGCTCGCACACGGTCGAGACATTCAGGGCCGCAGCCGCCAATGCCTGGCACGCGGGGGCGGACGGCATCTACTTTTTCAATATTGACATCTTTCCGGATACCATGCGGCCACGGTCTTTCACCGAGGTGGGCGATCGGGAAATGCTGGCATCGCTGGACAAGCTCTTTGCGGCCACAGACTTCGCGCCGTACCTGCACATGCTGCGCGACCCCGGGGAGCGACACTGTGGACTGGCTGAAGTTCTTCCCCGATCGATGTCGCTGCCGGCGGATTTGCCCCCCGGTGGAGAGCCTCGCATCGTCACGTTACAAATTGGGGATGATCTCGCCTCCTCGTCGGAACGAGGGATCCTCGCCGGCGCCACTCTCCGCATCCGGTTCAGCGATCCCGCCCTTCTCGATGCGACCGAAATCGCGTTAAATAATAATGTTCTCATGCCGGCCTCGAAGGACATCGAACAGAGCATGTTGCTGTTC
>CAZTAB010000440.1:0-22680 GCA_964611475.1 uncultured Verrucomicrobiota bacterium
ACGATCGTGGCCCGGTTCTCATGAACGAATGAGTCGGGGTTGAAGGAACAGAGGGGATTCCGGGGAAGGAGCGTTCCGTTGTCGCCGACCTGGCTTGGACATGGGGTCTTCCCTCCGTTCGCGAGGTTGCCTTCTGTTCAAAATCCGTACTCTGCAAGCTTTTCCGTCGAGCGTTGCATGGCTTCGCGCGGGGCTAGGTCGAGCTGTCGGTTGCCGATGTGCGACTCGTGCTCGAGTGCCCGCATCTTGATCGCCTTTTCCGGCAGGAGTTCCAAACAACCCTCGGGGATGTTGATCACGCCTTCCCTGTCGGCGTGAATGATGTCTCCGGGAGACACGGTGATGCCGCCAATCTCCACCGGTTCGTTCAACTTCCCGAACCGGAGAGCGGTATGATGAATCACCGTTCCCCTCGAGTAGACCGGATAGGGCACCGAAAGGAGGCCCGCCACGTCACGAACGCCGCCATCGGTGACCGTCCCGGCGCTGCCCGCCGCGTGCAGCAGCTTTGCCATCCCGTCTCCAAGAATGCATTCATGGTCGGGGCGCGATCCGATCGCCTTCACTACCCACACCGCGGGCTCCTTCATGTCCCGCATCTGCTCCAGCTGCTCGATGAACGGCTCCCAATCGGGCTTGTTTCCTGGCGTGCTGGTATCCAGTTCGCAGGTCACGGCGATGCCTACCGTCGGTCCCAGCGCCGGGGTTACGGACTGGATCGATCCGCCCATGTACCAGAGCTCGGGTGGCTTGGGGTCGATGTACCCGATGGTGTTGGCAAGCAACGCCGTATCGAAGTCTGCAAGTTTCTGCAGTGTGGCAAGGAGGGACATATCAGTGGAAGGTACAGGCAACTGCCTCGCCAGACCAATCGAAAAGTGCGGCCGCCCCCAACAAGCTTCCAGGACCCGGCCGCGGAAGCGGGGAAGGAGCAGACGGATTCCGTCCCCTACGGATGGTTCTCCATCCGCATGAACGTCACCCCTCCGGCCTCGGTGGTAAATCCCCACATCTCGTAAAAAGGGCGCATTTGCGACAGGCAGTAGAGCTCGAAGTGCCGCACCTGCTGCAGGTGCGGATGTTTCAGGATCTCCACCATGATTATCAGGCCGCCCCCCTGGTTCCGGGCTTCGTTCGCCACGATCACGTCCAGGATCAGCGCTTTGAAGACCCGGTCCGTCAGAACGCGCGCGAACCCGATGAGGCGGTCGGAATCCTCTTCAACGGCGCCGATGACGATATCGCTGTGCTGTAGCATCTTGTGGATGTCGGGCAGCGTGCGGTCTTTTGTCCACCATTCGTTCACGAACATTTCGTGCAGTTGTTCCGCCTGGCTTTCAGACAGCTGATTAATGATTCTCATGATTTGTACCCCGCACAAATTCCCCGGGCACACCATCCCAATCCGGCCTGCGACAGGCCCGGGCAGGCGGAAGAAATACGCCAGGATGACTCAAAAAACAAAGGGACTTCGCGCAACACGTTTTCAAATGTCCTCCAGGTCGCGGGGGCGGACCCGGAGCCTCCCCTGCGGGCCGCACGTGGATCCGGCTTGTAACGCTTGCGTGTCAATTTGTGTGTTCCGTGGGCAACCCTGCTTCCCCTGGATTATCCGTTCTCCAGCCAGGTACATTCATCATCGCTTAATTCGAATTCGAATGCGCGAAGCGCCACCCACAGTTCCCGCGGTCGTCGTGCGCCGAACAGCGGGAATGTCGGGAAGGGTTGTTGTAGCGTCCAGCGCAGGGCAATGGCGACCGGGTCGACGCCCTTTCTGCCCGCCAATTCACGCGCCCGTTCGCGGCGCGCCCGGTTCGCGGCCGAATCGAAGGCCTCGGCGATTTGGGGCTCTTCCGGCCCGTGGTCGAGAAAGTAGCCGCGCGCGGTGCTCGACCAGGGAAAGACCGGGAATTTCCGTTTCGTCAACCACTCCCGGTAGGCGGTCGCGTTGCAGCTCACGCACAATTGCGGGGGGAACGGATTTGCCTCCATTTCGGCCAGGCTATACTGGTTGCTGAGTACTGAGAAGTACGCCTTGTCGTTCGCCTCTGCATATGCCTGTGCCTCTTTCATTCGCTCCAGCGACCAGTTCGAGACCCCGAACAATGTCATGCGGCCGGCATCACGCAGTTCGTTGAACACATCCACGAGCTCATCAACTGGAACTTCCGGGCTGTCCCGATGCACCAGCCAGAGGTCGACCGAATCCATCTGCAGCCGCTCCAGCCCCTCGTTCAGTTCCGCGATGATGGCCTCCGGTGTGCCGTTCGGCGGATTGCCGCCCTTTTCGATCACGACCACCTCGTCGCGAATCCCCCGGTTGCGAATCCATTGCCCGAGGTTCCGCTCGCAGCTTCCAACGGGGTTGCCGTAGTAGTGCGATGTATCGAAGACATTTCCCCCGCATGCGAAGTACTCGTCGCATACCGCTGCGGTGTGCGGCATGGTCCAGTTGAAATCGCATCCCTGGACGAGGCGCGAAACGGGTTTGTCGAGTCCCGGTACCCTGCCGCGCGGAATCGGCGCATCCGGCCGGCGGGCGAGGGGGCGCCGGGTGATGGTGTGCGTTCCGCGGGCCGGCGTTTCCTGGTCGTAGACTAAGTCGATGTCTGCGCGCCAGCGGTCCAGGGTTTCCATGTTGCCGATCGAATCGTCCCACGTCATGGCTGGCGCCTGCCGGGCCTCGATGTGGTTTGCGACCATGTCCGCCTCGTAGGTGTAGAGGTCCAGCGGGCAATCAAGAACGACCGACTTGTCCCCGTCCCTATAGTGTTCCACTTCGATTCGAACCGGATCGCGGTCGTAGCGGGAGGGGCACCACGGGTCGGGAATGAAGATGCGCCCCCCGGTACCCCAGATCTCAATGGTGGCCGAGTCCATCCTTCGAAGACCGGTTCCGCACGAGACCTCCGCAACCAGGTCGTCTTCGAACCGGAGCACCGCTGCCGCGAAACTGTCGGTCCCTTCCCCGTTGAACCGAGCCATCCCCTTGACCTCCAGTGGGTCGAGAAATGCCCTTCCGCGCACGGCGCCGGCGATGAGCCGCGCGGCGGAAACCGGGTAACAGCCGACGTCCAGGATGCCACCACCCGCCAGTTCGTTGTTGAACGCGCGCGACGATGGATCGTAGGGCGAGCCGTAGGAGAAACTCGAGCGCAACGCCTGGACTTCACCGATGGTTCCGTCGGCCAGGAGCTTTCGCAATGTCTCCATCTGCGGGTGGCACCGGTACATGAATGCCTCCATGAAAAAGACGTCGTTCTTTTCCGCATGATCGATCATGGCCTTCGCGTCCGCCGCATTCACCGCCAGGGGTTTTTCGACGAGCTGGTGTTTGCCCGCTTCCGAGGCCTTGATCGACCATTCGGCGTGCAGGGGGTGCGGTACAGCCACGTACACGGCATCGATGTCCGGATCGTCCAGCATTTCCTGGTATCCTTCGTACCGGCGCGGAATGGAGTATTTGTCGCCGAACACATCAGCCTTCCCCTGATCCCGGCTGGCGACCGCCAGCAGGTTACTGGTTTCCGATGCATTGATCCCATCGGCGAGCTCCGTCGCGATGAAGCCGGCCCCGATGATGCCCCACTGCAGTTTCCCTTGATTGATCATGTGGCGATCCTGTGTGCTCTTTCTGTTCTGAATGCGTGTCGACAATGCTATGGCTCCGGAGGCAGAGTGCAACGATTTATACAACAATTCGGATGGCTCCGAACCGGGAAAGTCAGTCGCTGACCTCGGGCGGAACGAGGCTGATCATCCGGCTGTTGGGGAGAGGGTTTGCTGCCTGCGCTCCGGTGATGAAACCCACTTCACCCTCCGGTGACAGGAGGAAAAGGGGGTATGCCCGGTCCTCATGCAATTCCTGGAACTCCTCGTAGCCAAACTTTTCGGTCAACCGGTTTACCTTGACGCTGTAGCCCTGGTCGAACAGGTCCGAGATTTTCTGGCAGGTCAGGTCCGGGCTGAACGCGTTGCGCCCGCGGAGGTGTTGCGCGAACCCCTTGGACAGGTGCCCGCCGTCCTGTTTCGAGGGGATCTGGTACACTTCGTTTTTCCCAAATACCTCGGTAAAGTGGAGGCAGGCGATGGCGTTGACTTCCTCATTGGACGTCAGTGCCAGAAGAAAGCCGAGCCCTGCGGTGTCGATTTCGTCCACGGCGTGTTGCGACGTGATGTTGGCGTGGAGGGCGTTCAGGCCTTCCAGTCGCGCCTGCTTGATGTTGTCCCGATTGGTGTCCACCAGCGTGGCCTGGCACCCTTCCTTTTGCAGCGTCTCGGCCAGTCGCCGGGCCCACGAATGGGCACCCACGATCAGCGGCCCGCCCCGCCCTTTCTGCGCGAGGCCCAGTGCCCGGGCCAATGGTGTCGCGGTCAGCCCGTAGACGCAAACTGTGCCAACGATCACGAGGAACGTTGCCGGAACCATCAGTGCCGCCTCCTTTAGTCCGTGGTGTTCCAGTTCCAGCGCGAAGATCGACGTGACTGCCGCCGCGACGATTCCGCGGGGAGCGAGCCATGACAGGAACGCCTTCTCTTTCCAGCTCATGTCGGTTCCGATTCCCGCAATCCATACCGAAGCCGGCCGCGCAACGCCCAGCAGGAAGAGAAGGAACAGGGCGCTGCCCCATCCTAGATGCTTGAGCTCCTCCGGATTTACCCGCGCTGCCAGCAGAACGAACACGCTGGAGATCAACAGCACGCGCAGGTTCTCCTTGAACTCGAGAATGCTGTGGACCGGGACACTCTTCTGGTTGGCAAGGAGAATCCCCATGAGGGTGACCGAGAATAATCCCGACTCGGATTGAAACAGGTTGGAGACGGTGTAGACGACCAGCACCATCATGAGGGTCATCGAGCTTTCCAGGAAATCCGGGATGTTCCGGCGCATCAATGCGAAGATCAGGAGTCCTCCTCCGATCCCGCTGGTGACCAGTGCGATGACCACGGTTTGCAGAAGGCTCAGCAGGACGCCGGGCAACGCCTGCTCGACCGTGCCGGCGACAATGAATTCAAATACCAGCACGGCAAGCAGCGCGCCGACCGGATCGATGACGATACCCTCCCACTTAAGCGCAGATTGCATGCGCGCCACCGGCCGGATGTGACGGAGCAGCGGAATGATGACGGTTGGTCCCGTCACGACCAGGACCGCGCCCAGCAGCACCGCGACTTTCCATGGGAAATCCAGGATCCACCTCGCGGCCAGTGTGATCAGCAGCCAGGCAACCGGGACGCCGAAGAGGATCATGTTGCGGACCACCGTGCCGACTTCCCTGAGCTCCTTCACGTGCAGGCTCATGCCCCCTTCGAAGAGGATGATTGCCACCGAGATGGACACGAGGGGGAGGAGCATGTCTCCAAAGAGTTCGTCAGGGCGAAGAAGTCCCGAAACGGGTCCCGCCGCGAATCCGACAAGGAGAAGCAGCAGGATTGCGGGCAGGTTAAAGCGCCAGGCGAGCCATTGCGCTCCGATGCCCAGCGCCACGACGGACGCAATGCCTATCAGGAGTTCTTCGGACATGCTACTTTCGGATTCTCGTCATCCAATTCTTTCCCATCGCAAAATCTCAGGGTTGATATGCTCGACTCCTGACTTCTTCGCGCATGGCATTGCTTAGGGTACCAACATTTTCCGAATGGATTTCCATTTGCGTTCGTCTTCCGTATCGAGAATTTCCGGCTCAAAGCCGAATGAGAGGTACAGCTTAACAGCTGGAATACGAAGTGTCGACGTGGTGAGATAGGCGCGGTCATGGCCAAGTTCAACGAGCCGCCGGCAGACTGCGGCGGTCAGGGGCTTGGAGAGTCCGCGGCCCTGGTAGCGCGGTTCGATGGCGACCCAGTGCAGCCGGCCGTAGCGCTCCCCGTGATAATCGTCATCGAACCATGCTGTAGCCGTTCCAACGGGTCGTCCCGTGGGGTCACACAGGAATGCCTGCCGTGCCGCCAGCACGTTCTCGTCGTCACCGAATTGCCCGCGGTACAGCTTTGCCGAAGTCTCGTTGTACAGATCGGCGACGGCGTGGGTCTGCAGCCAGGCCTCCATGTCGCCCGCTTCATACCATCGAATTGCAAAGCGTTCCGGCACGGCCCACCGGGGAAGGTTCTTCAGGTGATGGCGCACCATCCGGATTCGTTGCTGCGTCGGGGTCATCAGGTATATCGGCTACTTGGTTTGCTTTGCGACCACGAGCGATTCTTTCACGGTGTGGTTCTGCGGCGATCCTTCCAGATCACCATGGCGTGTGGTTTCCGTGAAACCGCTGCCCCGGAGCCATTGAAAGAGTGCCACCAGGGAACAGATTCAATGACCAAAGTGGATTGACTTCAGGTTCCGAATTCACCGTCGGCACGGTGGTTGTGTTTTCCTGCTGGCCTGCCAGGCAGAGCAACGGGTCCTCTCCCGGGTCCGCGGCAGTGATTCCTGCCCACACGGAGAGGCCTGCGAACAGGTGAGTGGCCTTTTGCATCGTCACGTGCTCCCCGGCTGACGGCATCAGTCGCCCCCGACCCCAAAAAGACGTGCCGCGTTGTTGTAGAAAATATCCTCCACCTGCGCATCGGTTAGTTTCTCCGACCAGCAGGCCCACTTCAGCGAGCGGAGATGTTCCAGTCCCACCATGACCGGCTCCACCCGCATGTGGTTTTTTCCCCAGATCGGTTGTTTCTCATCGATCCAGAGGAAGCTGTCGGCCGCCGACAGGCTGCGGCCCCGAAAGTGACTGACCGGCAGGTCGGTTCCGTACATCAGTTTGTCATGTCCTATCAGCCGGATGATCGCCTGGTGGGCAGTCGGTTCACAGTTGACGCTGGTATCAAAATAGAGATTCTCCAGTCCCACGAGGTGCGCCAGGCCCTCCAGGTTATGCGCCGGCTGGAAACCCCTGGCCGAGTGCGCCAGGATCAACTTCACGTTCGGGTAGGTCTGGCAGGTGCGGCGAATCCAATCGATATTGGCCGGATCCGCTACCGCCCGGGATTTGACCATGTGCAGTGTGATCACCAGGCCCTCTTCATCGGCCACTTTTACCAGTGGTTCCGGCAGGAAGGTCTCCACGCCTGCTTCCCACGTCGGGGAGACCGTGGCCATCGTGTGATAGCATTTCAGACCATGTAGCCCAAGCCGCCTGACATGGTCCCGGACCCACTCCGGGTCATCTTCCGGTCGCACGAAGAACAGGCCCCGGCAGGTTGAATCACCGGCAATCTGCTCCGAAACCCACTCGTTGGCGGCAAGCGACTTGTCACGGTTCTCTGCTGTCACGAAGGGGATGAAGAGTGCGGAGGTGGGACGCCCCGGGTGAATCTCCTGCATGCATTCACGGTATTCGGCCAGGCCGATGTCCCCCGTCGCGTCGCCAACGCTCCAGTCGATAAATTCCTGCCTCCAGAGATGCGTGTGAGCATCAAAGATTTTCCCGGGCAGGAACGATTCCAGCTCCCGGGAAAAAAACTCGCGATCAACGTCTGTGGCAACGGGCATGGGAAGACCTGTCCTGTTCAATACCGCCTGCCAGAAATATCACATGACGTGGCACCGATTCCAAGAACCGCATGCGGCAGTTGCGTTTCGTTTTGCCCGTGCCGGACGCGAAGGTGGGCGGCGGTGGGCCCCTCGTTGGTCATGGCAAACCCGCGTCACGGATCCGATAAGTTGTGCCTGCCCGCGTCATGAAACCATTGCGTCCATGGGCGTCGGATATCAACGCCACTCCGGTTCCGTGTTCCTCCTGTACCGTGTAGCCGTCGGCCCACGGCGGGTACACGAAGCAGGGATGCCCCATTTCGCTGAAGATCTCGAGTTCCGTCACCCGTCCCTCTGACCATGATGCGCTGACCAGAAACGCGCCTTCCGCGCGGAACCGCTCGAAGCGGACAGCGGTGTCATTCGGCCAGCTGGGAAAGATGCGCAGGGCGCCATCCCAGCTCTGGAGCATCATCTCCTGGAGCGGGGCCAGAACGCCGAATGACTCGGTCCAGGCGCCGGTATACCCGTACGTGGCAATCGACATGGCGTCGATGAGGCCGTTCGGCAGGCGCCACTTCTCGATTGTCCTTCGGAAATGTAAAAAATCCCGCTCGACGACGAAGTCACCGTACCGGAGACCTCGCATGATGGACCAGGGATACTGGCCGAAATACCAATGCGTGTCGTTCCAGGGAAACTCTCCGAAGTTCCAGCCGGTGTACGCGGTGCGCCGAGGCGGTCGCGGCGTACACTCCGCCCGGTAGGGCCGGCCGGGACCGAATTCCGGGGCGGTAGCCTCATGGCACAGCTTTTCGATGCCCTTCAGTTTCAGGGGGGGCTTCCCGTCGTCCCCGGCACAGTGGTCGAGCCGTTCACGCCATGCTGCGCGGAGGTCCTCGTCGCAGTCCAGCGCTTCGCTTGCAAGAATGGCCGAGCGCAGGCAATAGCGGAGATGGGTCATGACCTGGATGCGGTCGGTCACGTCTGCTGGATCGCCGCTGAACCCGTTTTCGCCGTCGTTCGACGGGTACGCGTGATAGAAGCCATCTTCCCCCTTTTGCATGAAGTCCGTATAGAAAAGCGCGCAGTCCCGGATCATCGGATAACCTTCGGCGCGCAGCCACTCGACATCCCGCGTGTACTGGAAACGCCACCAATACTGGTTCGCGGCCCATCCGGTCATGTAGGCCATTCGGCCCATGGGCGCGACCCCGATCGGATCCATCTCGGGGCGGACCGGGAATCCGCTCAGTTGAATGAAGACGCCCCGGCAGTCGTAATACTTCGTCGCAATCTCGCGTCCGATCGGCACGAAGTATTTCATGGCCTGGAAGTAGGAGTCCCCGAGATCGATCTGGTTCGCCGTGTAATCGCCCCAGAACGGGATCTGCACGTTGTAGTTTGTGTGATAGTCGCCGTGCCAATGTGAAAAGTCCCGCAGCGTGCTTGGAAGAAAGAGCCCGGGCGGATCGACGTCGCGGCGATAGGTGCAGCGGCGGGCGTGGAGGGTTTCGTACCAGAGATTCTCAAACAAGGGGTCGGAAACCCGAAGACTCGAGCGTGACCAGAATTGCTGTGCCGATTGTTTGTTCTCGTCTTCCCACGCTCCGATGGTTCCGTCCGGATCGGACGACAGGATGTCGAGCACCCGGGTCCGCTCCCGTCCCGGCCCTCCCGGGTCGCTGCTGGTCGTTACCGCCACGGCGATGCTCCCGGCCTTTTTTTCGTGATTCGGCAGCAGGTGCAGGTGTGCTTCCCTCGACGCGGGCATGTCGATCTCCTCGATGTGGCTGTCCGGGGCGAAGGGCACCATCGTGTAGCGAAACCCATCGGGAAATACCGGGTCGGGCGGAAACATTTGCTCGATGAACGGTGTTCCGTGCTCCCGCCTCACGGAGGGGGGGGGGAGCGGGTCAACCTTCGGGTCTGCATAGACCAGGAACGCAGGATGCCGGTGTTCGCCGTAGTATTGCTCGCCGTATTTCTGGATGGAGGGGTCAGCCCAGCGGTAGAGCGAGAACCAGAGGGGCGGAGAGATCCTGCGGCCGTGGTGGTCAAGGCCCGAGCCGGTGTGCGTCTCATCATTCCAGCCGTCGAGCGTCCACCGCAGGATCAGCACATTGGGTGAAGGCGCGACAAAGCAGTCAATGCCCACATGCACTCCCGATGCCCAGGTGCAATCGACGCGAATACGTGACTCCTCGATCAGGAGTTGCTGCGCGATACGGAAATCCCGCTGATCGGGCGGCAGTTGCATGGCAAGTTCACCCACCGGCTTCGGGCACGGAAAGGGACGGTTCATGTGACTCGGCGGCGCGCCCGCGCAGAGTTCCTTCATCCGCTTCGGGTCCTTGGTGCCCCGGACGGCCTCGACCGTGCCGTCGCCGAACGGGGGACACTTCCACCCCTCGTCCCGGATGCCGCAGGCCAACTCCCTTATGTGTGCCGGTTGGGGGTCATCGCTGAAGTCGAATCGCCGGTCCCACACGTCATTCTTCCCGAAACGCCAGATGATCCGGTTTGCCGTCTGATAGACGCTGACTGAAAGGTCCCCGTTCCCCAGCAGCAGGCCGGTTTCCGGGGTGAGCGCCCGCTCTGAGAACTTCGTGATGTGCATTCTCAGAACAGGGGGCTTTTCAAATCGAATTGAATCGTGATTTTTTGGGTCAAAAAGGCCCCGAGCAGAACACAACGTACCGCGCCGAAGGAAAGGTGGGGCGGGGGAAAAAGTCTCATCGGTTGTGCCGCTGGATTACGAGTCGGACGAGACGAAGTCGATCGTGCAGACCTCTTTCATCTCGACCCAGGTTGCGCCTCCCGCCGCTCCCGGCAGGGGCTCCTGGAATGTCCGCATCAACTCATCCCATTCGCGGGCCCGTGGATTTGTTTTCGTGTACTCCGCGAGATCCCGGTCCGGATCAAAGTCGTCGTCTGTCTCCATGTACATGAACAGCAGGCGCTCGTGACGGAAAATGTAGTTGCGCCGGATCCCCGCCTTCCGGATGCCCTCCAGGACTTCGGGCCACACGGCGGAATGATACGCCTCGTACTGTTGAATGAGGCCGGGATCATCCCTCAAGGTTACAGTCATCGCGAATCGTTTCATCTTTGGCACCCCATGAAAGCACTCAGTATCAGGTTGTGATCGGGAAGGACACAAGAAAAAGGATGGGGGATTTTTCTTCAGGATCCCCCCCATTGCAAAATAAAATTGGACTTCGACCGGTGATGGGTCGTTACGAATCACATTGCGATGATCTTCCGGATCGCCTGCGCCGTGTTTTCGATTGGCGCGTCGCTGCAGTCCACTTCGCTGATCATCGGGCCGTCGTAGCGGATTGTTCGCAGCTCGCGGTTGATTGCCGCGAAGTCGACTTCACCTTCCAGCAGTGGCGTCCAGCCGCCGCTGAGTGCGTTGCCCTTCCAGTCCTTCAAGTGCACCATGAAGATTTTGCCGCCGACAATCCGAACCCAGTGCTGCGGATACTGGAACACTGCCATGTTCCCCGGATCGAAGTAGAACCCCACGTGCGACGAACCGACCTCATCGAGGAACCGGCGCATCTCCATCGGGCTGAATAGAAAACCGCTCCACACGAATTCCACCGCGAGACGTACATCCAGTTTCTCGCAGGTGACTGCAATCTCCTTCAGTGCTGCGATGCCGTTGCGGTATCCGTCATCGTAGTACAGGTCGGCATTGAGCCCGCCAAGCGTGTGCAGGGTGCATTGGATGCCGAGCTTTCTGGCAATCTCCAGGCCCTGGACGGTCTGCTCAATGCTCGCTCGCTGCCGTTCTCCGCTGTCCAACAGATTGCCGGTACAGTGGGACAACGTCATGGAGGGCATCGACAGCCCAAGTTCGGCGGCCCGGCCCGCGATTTTCACCAACTCGTCGTCAGTCGTTTCCGGAGTGAGGGGGCCCTTGTTCCTCAGGCTCAGTTCGACCGCCTCGTATCCCGCCCCGGCGGACTGGGAAAGGAACTCCTCCATCGACAGATCGCTCATCACGAGCTGACTGATTCCAACGCGCATGGGCGTAAAGATCGCGCGTAATATGCTCAAAGGTCAAGGATTCTGAGAAGACCGCGTTCCGCGGCTGGTGGGTCGTATCGCGCGCGCTCCTGCCCTTGTTGAGGGGCATGCGGATGGAGGGGGGTGCAATGGACGAGGTGGATCTACATGCGTGACGGTCCATCCTGAAATACGGTCGCTTCGATATGTGCCGGGGCTGAGGGTCCGGCCCGGCCGGTCTACCAGGGCGTATCTGATGATTGTTCAGGCGGGTTTGTCGGGAGGATACTTGCATGGAAATATTGTGTGGGGGGATTCAGGGTACAGAGGATCAGGGCGAAGGGGATCGGTTGACAGCGGGGATCTGTCGTTTGTCCACGGAGATGGAAAAAGATCCCGGAGTTGATCAATCCTGTAAAATCACGTACCAAAACACGTCATGAGCAGCAGCAGCAGCAGCGGATCAAACCTTGTGGCCAACCCGTCATTTTCCGGGGAGGGCGATACGCCTGGGGGCTGGTCCTACGAATCACCCCGGCCCGGGTTGGTGCTCGGGCATCGAGTGGGGCGAAATGCGGCGGGAGATGCGGTGCTTGTGCTGGAGGCAACCAACGACCGGCTGGCCTTCGGCTGCTGGCGGGGCACGCTGAACGTCGAGCCGATGAAATGGTACGAAGCGTCCGTCAAGGTCCGTGCGGTTGACATCGAGGACCCAACGCTTTCCGTTTTTGCGCAGGCCGCCCGTCATTATCTCGTGCCGGCCGGTCCGTGGCGGGAGGAGACCGTTTTCCGTCAGCGGGTGCGTTCGGACCGCGACCACGTGTACCAGGGGAATCACTTCGAAGTGTACCTGCGGGCGGCGACACAGGGCCGGATCGAGATTTCCGACCCATCCTTCGTCGAGATCCCGGAACCGGATTTCCGCATGGCGCGGGTCGCCTCGATCCGCTTCGATCATGAAGTCAACAACCTGACCATGGAGCAGCAGCGCGACCGGCTTGTCGAGCAGCTCAACCTGGCCGGCGGCGTGGGCCCGGACATCGTGATCACCACGGAGTTTACGCCGGTGATCGGAGTGCCGGAGTCCGAATACGGGTCGTTCTGGAATGCCGCCGAGGCGGTGCCGGATGGTCCGGTCTGCCGCATTGCCTCGGCCGCCGCAAAGAGGCATAACATGCACGTGATCGTGGGCAACATCGAGCGGCGCGGCGCCCACATGTTCAACACGGCCGTTCTCTTCGGCCGGGACGGGAGTTTCATCGGCCAGTATGACAAGACGCACCTGACGTTTGGAGAACTTGAGCTGGGCGTCTCGTGCGGCGCCGACTACCCGCTCTTCGACCTTGATTTCGGGCGCATTGGAATACATATCTGTTATGACGAGTGGTTTCCGGAGGTTGCGCGGCACTACGCGCACCAGGGGGCGGATATTTTGTTCCTTTGCGTTGCCGGGGGCAAGCCGATCACGTGGCGCACCCGCGCACTGGACAATGGCGTTCATCTCGTCGCGGCGTCGACGGGACCGCCGGCGATGATCATCGAGTCTTCCGGCGAGGTCGTGGCGGAAAACCATCGAGGTGGTTTTGCGTGGGCGGACCTCAATCTCGACTACCGCCAGACCAACGCCTATCGCGACCCCACCCTGGCCTACGGAATGCCGTGCATCGTGCCGCAAATGCGGAACGTGCTGGACCATCAGCTGCTGGACGACCTGTCCCGTTCGCTTCGCGAAAGGAATCGACCGTAAAAGGAGGCGGCCATTTTTTCAGCATGGCAATAATACAGGCGTTCAAGGCGCCCACCCATTCCCGGGGGGCGAAAGGGCCGGGACGCTCCTTTGCTCATGAATCCCGGGAGAGGCAACCGGTGGCTTCATTTCGCGCATGAAAGCCTTTCGCTGGACAGGTCGTAACGAGGTTGCATTAGAGGATGTCGGGGAGCCCTTACTCACGAATCAGGATGACGTGAAGGTTCGCGTCGGAAGCGTCGGCGTATGCACGACCGATTTTCACATCATCGAAGGCTGTTTTGGAGATTATGCGCCGCTGACCATGGGGCATGAGATTGCGGGCGTGGTGACGGAAACCGGATCCGGGGTGACTGGTTTGGAGGCCGGACAGCCGGTTGCCCTGCAACCAACCTTTTTTTGTGGTGATTGCGACACATGCCGCCGGGGACTGATGCATCTCTGTCCCAACCGCGGCTTTTCCGGCTTGAATCGCAATGGCGGATTCGCGGAATTCATGGTGGCGCCGGCGGTCAACTGGATTCCGGTATCTTCTGAGGTGGGCCACGATCGTGCATGCCTGGCGGAGCCGCTGGCCTGCGTGCTGCATGCGCTGGACATCCTGGACCCGTCGTCGGGCGATTCGCTTTGCCTGGCTGGGGCCGGGATCTCGGCCTATCTGTTTGTCGAGGCGTTGAAGGCCGCAGGATGGCCACCAGAGAGCCTGCTTGTCTCCGGTCTCCGCGATGCGCCGCTACACGTGATATCGGACCGGGTCGACTCGACGGTGAATGATCGGACGCTGGATTTGCGCCTGGCGGTCCACGACCACTTCGGCCCCTCAGGCCCTGATGTTTTCATCGACATGACCGGCTCACGGGATGTTATCGACACGGGACTCGAGGTGCTTGCCCGAAGAGGAATCCTGTTTTTGTACGCCTACATGCCGAATGCGGAGATGTTCAATTTCGGGCGGATGCAACTCGCGGAGAATACCGTTTTGACGAGTACGGGGGCGCCCGATACCATGCCCCGCGCCGCGGAGTACATTCAGAAGGGAGTCGTCGACCTGGATCCGATGGTGACGCATCAGCGGGAAGCAGATGAGTTTGAAGATGCATTTCGCTATGCACAGGCGAATCATGGGGACCATGTGAAGACGGTGGTTGGATTTTAGAGGATATGACCGCCTGTGTCCCGATGCTCGCCGATGGGTTGTCTTGACCTTTGTCGATACAATCGGGACAAGGATCGAGGCAAAGCGATACCATGTTGGCTGAGGCATGAGAACCGCCCCCAAACAATCCGGGATCCCGGAACGGGAACTTGTGCCACACGGCGTGCTTTTTGCACCGGAAGTGAGCGCGATCTGGCGGCGGGCGACAGAATCGTTTATCAAGAGGGACCGTCCGGGCAGAACGATGAAAAGAACAACCGCCCGGCACCCCCTGGCCGATGGGTTGTTCGAGGCCGTGGGCTCGGGAAAGGGCGATGCAAGGTTCTCCTTACGCGGGAGTCAAATGTGAAAACGGAAGTATCCCAGGAACAGATTGAATTTTATCGCGAGAACGGATTTCTCCACGTACCCGGCTTTCTCGATTCTGCACAGGTCGAGCAGTTGAAGGAGGCCGTGTGGGATTCGGTGGAGACGCTGGGCGAGCGAAAGATCTTCACGGCGAACACGGACATCAAGCAGGACGAGACCTATTATGACCGCGTTTTTATTCAACGATTGAACCTTTGGCTGATCAGCGACGTCGTGAGGGGATACATGCTGGATCCGGAACTGGGCCGCATGGTGTGCCAACTGGCGGAGGTGAAAGGCATGAGGGTGTGGCATGACCAGACCCTGATCAAGGAACCCTTTGCCAACCCTACATCCTGGCATCTCGATAATCCCTACTGGTCTTTCTGTTCGCGCGACGCGATTTCCATCTGGATCGCCCTTGACGACGCCACCCTGGAGAACGGATGCATGTGGTTCATACCTGGAACGCACAAGATCGCGGATTTCCGCAATGCAAATATCGGCGCAAACATGGCGGAGTTGTTTGGGGTCTACCCCGAGATGGCGGAGATCGACCCGGTCCCGGTGCCGATGAAGGCGGGAGACTGCAGTTTTCACAACGGGCTTGTCGCCCATGGCGCGGGAGCCAACATGACCCGCGGCCACCGTGTCGCGATGACCTGCGCCTACATGCCGGAAGGAGCCACCTTCAACGGGAATCGGAACATTTTGTCCGAGGAAATGTTCAACTCGCTCATGGAGGGGGACGTACTGGATAACGACGAGCAGAACCCGCCGGTGTATCGGATGCCTGCCACGGCGGAGTGATTCGCCACGAATGTAGCGCGGAAGGCTTCTCGATGGCTTCCTCGCCGGGAATTTCTACACTTTTTTCTCCCCGCAGGCGGACTTCAGGAGCAAAAAGACACGATGTCGAACCGGGCGCATTTTTTCATGGCTAGAATCGCCCGTATTTCTTGTAGGCTTCCTGCGGATCCACGCCTTCGAGTATGGCCTTGCGGACGAGGTTTTCGGTGCGCATGACCTCCTCGGTTTTCTGAATGACGTCCGCCGCCATTTCAGACGGTATGATCACGACGCCGTCCCGGTCGGCCAGAACGTAGTCGCCGGTGCGGATTTCGACATTGCCGATGTCGATCGGCTCCTCGAAGGTCTCCGGCAGCCAGCGGCCGACGATATCCTTGGGCGTGAAGTAGCGGCAGAAGACCTTGAATCCGAAGCGGAGGATGTAGTCCGCGTCGCGGCAGCCACCGTCGACGATGTAGCCGCGCACGCCGCGATGGGCCATGGTTTCCGCGGAAAGTTCCCCCATGTGGGAAAGCTCGGAGTCGTTGGGCTGGCAGACCACGACGCTTTCGGCCGGTGCCCATGACAGCAGGCCGGTCCATTGCAGAAGCGTTTCGTCCGGATCGGCATCGAGCGGACGGCCGGAGACGGTGAAGATTTTTCCCGCGAGCTTCCACGACGGCTCGATGGGGCGGATGGACTGCGGTAGTACCTGGTCGGCGTGGCCCGCCTCGCGGAGCACGTCGTAGACGGCTCCGGAATAGCACTGCTCCAAACGCCGGGCGAAATTGTCTCGTTGCTCCATTTCAGATTTGAGCGGAAGGAAGCGAAGAGAACGAAGTTTCCAGCTATGGTTTAAGGCCGTCCTTGTTGATGCACCCCTCCGGCCACTCGCCACGGCCGATGGCGAGAAGGTTGTCGACGGCGCATCGGGACAATCCTTCGATGGCCGGCGCGTCGTTGCCGGCGATGTGAGGGGAGGAGAGTACGTTTTCGTGCGTGAGCAGGGAAGAGTGCTTCGGAGGCTCTTCGGAGAACACGTCGAGGCCGACGCCGGCAACCTTGCCCGATTCGAGCGCGGCACAAAGCGCGCCTTCATCGATTACGGATCCGCGGCTGGTGTTGACGATGAAGACGCCGTCCTTCATGCGGCTCAGGGCGGAGGCATCGATCAGTGACCGAGACTCGTCGTTCAGCGGTGTGTGCAGCGTGATGATATCCGAAGTTGTGAGCAGCTCGTCCAATTGCACGAATCGCACACCGTTCTCGTGTCCGAACACTTCATCGGGCTTGATGTCATAGGCAATGACCTTCATTCCGAAGGCTCTGGCGCGCAGGGCGACCTGCTTGCCGATACGGCCGAGGCCGACGACGCCGAGCGTGGCGCCGCTGACGCCCCGGACAATCTTTATGTTCCATTTTCCCTTCGCCATGTCGCGATGAAACGCGTACATGCCCCGCGCGAGATTGAGAATGAATCCCAGCGTAAAATCGGCGACCGCATGATGGTTCATGGCGGGCGCGTAGCAGACCGCGCAGCCCATTGCTGTCGCAGTCTCAATATCGATGTTGTCCAGACCCGACCCATTGCGGCTGATCACTTTGGCTTTCCTGCAAAGCTTCATCGCTTCGATGGGGTAGGGTTCAGCGCCCACAATCAGCCCCCATGCGCAGGAGAGCTCATCCGGTGTGTAGGCGCTCGGCGTGGCAGAGTATCGGACGGTGTATCCCGCTTCCGTCAGCAACGGCTCGAGCCGCTTGATCGCCGGCCGGGCGCGTTCCACAGTGGCCAGCACGATTTTTTCTTCCTCACTCATTCGATATTTCCCAGTGATATCGAATTCAGGGGATGTCGTAAATAAGGAAGTCGCATTCGATGTCACCGTTCACAAGGGGAACCCTTTCGGTGGGTGAAGCGGAAACTGTTTTTTGAAACTCCTTTGACCCGGCGAGAAGGCAGAATCTCCACCCGTGGAGGCGGCTGATTGCGGAGGCCATGTTTCGGCAGAAGTCGGCGTCCTTTTCCAGTCGCTTTCCATATGGTGGATTGGTCACCACGGTGACCGGCGTTCCTCCAGCCTGGAGGTCGAACAAGGACCGGTTTCGGAATGCGAGCCGAACGCCGGCGGCGCGAGCATTTGCCTTGGCGGCGGCCAGGGCCTTCGGGTCGTCGTCGCTCGCGGTGATACGCGGGACTTCGCCCGACATGGCCCGGCGCAGGGCCCCCCGCAACTCGCGCATTGCCAACGCATCGTCCGGGCTGAAATTCGCCCACCGCTCGAATCCAAACCGCTCACGCGTCAGGCCCGGCGCCTTGTTGGCAGCCCAGAGCGCCGCCTCGATGGCGATGGTCCCGGAGCCACACATGGGATCCATGAAGGGCGACCGGCGATCCCACCCCGAGAGGCCAATGAGGGCCGCGGCCAGCGTTTCCCTCAGTGGCGCCTCTCCGCCCTGCTTCCGGTAGCCGCGGCGGTGAAGGGCATCCCCCGAAAGATCGAGATAGACGGAAGCCTTGTCGTTGGCCAGGTAGATGAACACCCGGAGATCAGGATCCTCCCGGTCTACCGAGGGGCGTTTCCCTTCCTGCAAACGAATCCGGTCGACAATGGCATCCTTTGCCTTGAGAGCCACAAAGCCGCTGTGGCGCAGGGTGCTCGATGTACAGAATGCGGATACGGAAAGAGTTTGTCGGTGCGTGATGTATGGATTCCAGTCGATGGATTGAACACCGTCGTAGAGGGCTTCCTGCGTGGGACATGGGAAGCGGAGAAGCAGAAGTTGGATCCGCTGGGCGATCCGGCTCTCCAGGCACGCGCGCCACCCTTCACTCCATGCCCCACGAAACGGAATCCCTCCACGGTTCAGTCGGACGCTCGAGAACCCCAGCTCCCGCAACTCCTCGCAAAGAACGGATTCGGTGCCCGGTATGCAGCCGGCGAAGAACTCGAGTTTCTCAGCCACGCGCTTTGCCCCGGAGCCTTCGCGCATTTTCCAGCATGGCGATGCCCCGCCCGCGCTTCACCCGGCGCGCCAGGATTTCTTCCAGCGCGTCCCAGTCTTCCGGCGTTGGCGGGCTGTCGTAATCCCAGTGCTCTTCATCCGCCCGCTTGAACTGCCACTTGATGTATTGCGCGGTGACCCAGACGCGTACCTCGCGCTTCACGCCGTCCTTGCAACGGCGGGTCCACGACATGCCGTTTTTCATTGAGTGCGCCATACCACTACTCAGTCACAATGCGTGGAGAATACCAGTTTGATGACGAGGGGCCGTGGACTTTCCCGTCCACGGCAAACTCCAGCAGGGCATATTGCCCGGCGAACCCGGAAATATCCTTCTCAAATGTCCAGAGCGGGTAGGGGGGAGCCCCGGGCGTCATGCGGACCATTTCCTGTCCATTGATTCGAATAACGGCTTCGCCCACCGAGTGGGCCCGGCCCGATATGCTCCAGCCGCCCTGCAGGCGCAGGCTTTTCGCTTCCGGGAACCGGCCGATGATTTTTGCCCAGCCGCCGACGTGGTTGGAAAATCCGTCCCCTTCCTCATGAACATAGTTGCGCTTTTGTGGGGGGATCTGCCATGGCAGGTCAATCCACCGGCCTGCGAGCTCGGTGTCATTCCGGGCGAAGGCCAGGAGCACGGAGGGTTCCTCCTCCGGCGCTGCGACCTCGACGCGCGCCGTATCGGTTTGGCGATTCACTTCGACGGGCACGTCATCCAGAAAGACGAGGGTATCCCCGGGCACGTGCATTTCCACCGGGCCGTTTCCGGTAAACGTGATTTTAAAAAAAGAGTCATTGTCACCGACATACTGGGGATAGATTCGCCTGTCATCGTGTGTGTAGAGCTAGAAATCTCCTGGAATGCTTCGCACGTGAAAACGATCGGCGGGAAGGGTCGAGGACTTGTCCTGCAGGTAGCTTCCCCCCGGGTCCAGGGCCAGCATTTCGTTGTCATTATAGACGAGCCAGTCACTGAGCGTATCGACCCCGGGTATCAGTTCCCGCAGCACACCGCCGCCTGACCAGGTCGTCACGCCGGTGATGGTTGTTCCGAACCACTTCGGGTTTTTTCCTGGCCGATAGACCACAAGCCCGCGGCGGTTCGGGTGCTTTTCGTAATAGGCGGTCACGCCTTCTTTTCCCCGGTATCCGAACAACTGCTGTGTGCTGCACGACAAACGAACATCGGGTTCCAGATCGTAGGTTTGAAACGCCTCGGCGATCTCCAGCCACGTGGGGTGGGTGCTGGCGCCGGGGTACATAAAGCCGTACGACTGGAACTGGTCCATCCGTTCTTCTTCGGCCGCCTGGTAGTACCAGCTTTCCGGCACGATCTTGACGAAGCGGTGGTAGAGGTATCCGCCCAGGGGATGTCCGAGGTTCAGGGTGGTGAGGGCGAAGCTCGACCAGCGGGCGTTCAGCGGATTGATCTGCTCGGTTTCCAGAACAACATTTGGATAGGCATCCAGGATCTCGCGCTCGAGGGCCATGATTCCCTGGATCCCGTTAACCCCGTCGAGGTGGAAGACGCCGGTGGGGCACATCGACTCATCCAGGTAGATCATGTCGACGCCCGCCTCCACGGCGGGACGAATCCGGCGGACGAGCAGGTTGCGCCAATCCTTGTTCGCGTTGGAGGTGTACACGACGGAGGGCTCGACGCCCCAGTAGGTTTTGGTTCCTTCGGATGTTTCTATCGTGATCCGCCCGGCGTGAACGGGCCCGGGACCTTCCCATTGTTCGTTTCCCTCCGCGTCCCTCGTAATTTCCAGGAATCCGCGCTTGAATCGCTCGACCATCTCCGGATCGATCGGGTCCATGGCGCCCTTGTTCACGTGAATGCCCACGTGGAAGCCCAATGCTCGCGCCCGCTTGAACCATCGGGTTGCTTCGTCCGTCGGCAAGTAGTCCGGGAATCCCCGGTCCCAGCTATGGGCCCGGTAGCCGCCCATTCGGCCCAACAATGTTTTTGCGGGATCGAGGCGTTTGGCGAGCGCCTCCAGCTTGTCGAAGTCGCCGACGCGTATGTACGCCTGGCTTCGGATGTCCTTTACCCACTTCTGCGGTTTCCGGTTGATCGGGACAAAGCCGACTTCGTGCTCCATCCAATCCAGGTACGGGTCAACGGCGTCGGCCCAATGGCTGGTAAAGGCGCGAATGCGGACCTCGAACAGGAACGGTTCCTGCACCGGGGGCATGAATCCGCGGCTGAAGGACAGCTCGGCGGTGCTCCCGTGGCCGGAGGCGTACGCGTTGGCAGGGCCGATATTTTCGTCGCGGCCCTCGAAGAACCAGCCTTCGCCGGCGCCCATGAACAGCATGACCAGAGGCTGCACCGACCGGAAACTGAATCCTTCCGTTGCGGGGTCTCCGTAAATCAATCCGTGGGTGGGCGCAACGGCCTCGTGGCTTTCCCCGTTCCCTCCCACCATGATTAGCCTGTGCGATGCCAGGTCGCATCCGCGGATGTTGACCCGAAGCTGTTCCAGAGGCCGTGCGGATCTCGAATTCGCATGCATCACCAGATCACCCTGTCCCGGTTCAATGGCCCATTTGAATTGGAAGGTATCTCCGCTTTTCGATTCGACGTACGTGACAACTGAATGGGGCGAAGGCTTTTCCAGGCGGACGTGCGCGCCGTCCAGATCCAGGTTGGTTTCACCGTATGCCGGGTACTGGGACGACGCGGTCGAGAGATCCAGGTCGATCAGCCTCCGTCCGGACTGGCGATTTTCCAGGACGACCAGTTGCCCGGCCTGGAACTCGGCATGAATCATCTCATTCGTCAGCGTCGCACGGAATGTGTCGCTTCGCCAATCGGAGGCGGCCTCCGTCTGGCCCATGACGCAATACACCAATCCAACTGTGAGGACGTTCTTGAATCTGATTATTTTCATGTCCCGAACGTAGCGGAATGGGTGTAAAATCTCCATCCTGATTTTGATCCTTCGGAGCGGTATTTTCCCATCTCAGAGGATATGGAGGTTCAATTTTTCCCCTCGCGCCATTTCGTGGCCATCTGGGCCCGAGGCGCCTGATGAACCATGGATGGATCCCGATCGCCACGGATGGGGCGGCACGTTTGTTTCCGCTCCTCACGCCGTGGCCGCCCGGAGGCGGATTTAAAAATCCTCGTATTGCTTCATCCACTTGGGCCAGTCGCCGGGGGAGACGCCGCCGGCGCGGGTCCAGCGGTTCTCGGTGTTGAACGTGGGATGCCACTTCAAGGTCCAGATCTCCTTGAGGCCAGTGCGCCGCGCATGGCCATCGAGAAACAGCATGTTGATGGCTCCGTTGTGCCGGTCCATGCAGTGGAATTTCATGTTCTGCCCGAACCCGGAGGGTTCGACATGGTCAAAAAACAGCGGTGGCGGGTCACTGTGTAACGGTAACGTGTGAACCCATGCGCTATCCGCCAGCATGGGCACCAGAGCCGGGCGCTCCACCTGGTAGGTGTGGTTCCACGCATTTTGGATGATGTCGGCGCCGTAGTACCACGTGCCTCTCGGGTTGGCGGCCCACCCGTTCTTCCCGTAGCTCGAGAGGTAGTTGGCCAGGGGGCCGAACCCTCCCGTCTCCGTGTTCCACGCATGGAACGTGGATCCCCGCCGTGGCGGACCCGGGAGGGAAAACCCGGGCGGCCGTTTGGTTGGCGCGACGGGGCAGATCAGGATCCGGTCCTCGTCGTAATAGTCACGAAGCGTGTTGGGCCAGTAGTATTCCAGTGTGCTCCAGTCGGCCCGTTCAAATTCGTCGTCATGATCCTGGTGATACAGCTCAAAATTCACGCCCCATTGATGGAGGTTGGAACTGCAGTAGGTTTCCAGTGCACGGCCCCTTGCGGTGCGGAGAGAAGGAACAAGCAGGGCGGCGAGGATCGCGAGGATCGCAATCACGACGAGCATTTCGATCAGGGTGAATGCAGTGTTGTCGTCGTTTTGGGCGTGACACACTTGGATGACGCAGTTACCTCATTGACGACGTGATCGGACTCTGGATGAAACATGGCATTAATCCGGGGGGGCATCAACTCGTGTATCCGGGGTGACGGCATTGCCCTCACGGCTATCCAGGGGCTGGACCGCAAGGTGGATGCCACGAGGGAGGAGCTACTCGAGAGCAATGCCCGGCTTCTCGGGGTGGTGGAGACCC
>CAZTAB010000441.1:0-8035 GCA_964611475.1 uncultured Verrucomicrobiota bacterium
AGGTTCCTGGTGGACAAGGGCCTGCTGCCGGTGGAGCGGGCCAATATGCTGCGCGGCTGGGTGCATTCCGGCTTCAACGTCCATCGCAGCCGGCGCGTGCTGCCCGACGAGCGCGAGGAGGCCATCAAAAGGCAGCAGCACGTCCCGATCCTTCCTGGGATCGTGGTCCGGCTCAAGGATTGCGTCGGTGACATCGAACCCGGCTGGTTCGTGTTCCTGGGTGAGGAGAAGTCCGACATGATCCTGTCTCGGGCCGGTGAAGATGAGGATGGGGACGTCGTGGCGGCATGGGCTATTTCCCAGGGTCTTAACATCATAGCACGCGAGGCGATGTATGCGAACCCATTATACAATGACGACAATTCCTGCACCCTAAGTGGCGCTATTCAACCAGGTCGGCCAGCACTTGTCCGACCATTCGGCCGCTGGTCATGGCCCAGGCAATGTGTAGGCCGTGACCCCAGAGGATCATGCCACCGAGACCGTTTTGGCCGACCGCGTAGAGACCCTTGATCGGTTGCCCCGCATGGTCGAGCACCTGGAATTGTTCGGTGATCGCCGCGCCACCTTCGGTGGTTGTGAAATAAGCCTTGGCTGGACCCAACAGCACCCAAGGGCCGCGCTCCAGCGCGTGTGAGTCTCCACGGCGTCCAAACTCGTCATCACACTCGCCACGCAAATATCGATTGAAACTTTCAGTCGTCTCCTGCAAGACTTCGGGATCCATTGCACGCGCTCGGGCCAGCCCCTCCAAGCCATCTGATTTAACGGCCACATCCTTGCGCAAGCGAAGATAGTCAGCGACATAAGCATAGGCGATATCAGGGGCGGTGGAAATGAAGTGCGGCCAGGCTGAGTAGCGCTCGATGAGTCGGCCATCGAGCAGTAGATACGAAACCTTGCCAGGCTGTTGTGCCACAGCCAATTCACGATCAGGCCAACTCTTTTCATTACAGAATCTTTCACCCCGCGCGTTGATCAGAATCGCACCATCGGCAAACATCGCATCCTCAGGATGCTGCCACGTGACCACCAGGCGCTTGATCAGCGGGCGCATGATCCAGCCGGGAAGTCGATTGGCGGCCATGGCCAGCATGTGCCGAACCGGCTGATGACGAGGAACACTCTCCGTCCAAGACTTCTCGGTAGGAGGAACAAAACGTAATTCCGGACCATAGGTGATGTCCATGTTCAACAGTTTCGCGCCGACCGACTCGGCCAGATAATGACCTTCGCCGGTCGAATGTGTATTGATCCCCTCGATGGCCGCATAGCCGGTGCCTTTGTGTCGGCCGATCAGCTCCGGGCTGTTGGCATAATCTCCGCCAGCGAGCACCACGCCAAGCGAAGCTTGAAAATCCCGAGTCTGACCTTGAACCTCGGCGCGAACTCCAGTGATGCGGTCACTCTCTTTGAGTAGCTCGACAACGCTGGCCTGGCAGAGGATGTTGCTTCCCGCTGCGCGCGACGTTGCGGCCAGGGCTTCGATGTACGCTCGAGCCGAAGGCACCACATTGTGCATGCGCGGCACACGATTGGGTGGCTCGGGACTGGGACCGTAGAACGACAGACCGAGTCCCTCGAGCCAGTCAATCGTTTCGGCCGCTTCAGCAAGAAACCATTTGCGCAGGGACTCGTTGTTGCAACTTTCAATCTCGGGCGCCGCAAACTTGCCGGCGTCCTGGTCGTGTTCGGCGGGGTTGTCCGTGATGCCCTTGGCATGCTGAAATCGAGTGCCGGCGGCCGTCAGCGAACCAACCGCGATGCCAGTGGTTCCGCCCAGATGGGAACACTTTTCCAGAACCAGCACACGACAGCCCCTCGCCGAAGCCGAGCAGGCCGCCGCTAATCCACTCCCGCCCCCTCCGACGACGATTACATCATAGGCTTCGATCGTGATCCTCCTGGAAAATTCTCAAGAGAAGCCCGCCGTGGAAAGGTTCGGGTGCACCTCATCACTATGATTACTTCTTTAAGCGAATCCAAGTCCCAATGCCGGTTGTCCAGCACCCTGTCGGCTTATTGAACAACGGCGATATGTTACAATCCGTACGGTGAGATCATTGTCCGATTCTAGGTTTTGTTTCTAAAGTCGGTTCTGCCCATCGTACGCGTTTCGAGACAAAGCCTCGCAGTTTTGCTCCCGAAACGATTCGATCTCAATAGTGGTAGAACGATTTACCAAATAACCATGCTCCGCAAGAACCAACCATCGAGACGCAATTTTTTTTTAACATATGACCAGACTCCGCGCAGGCGTGAGAGGACTAGGCGTGGGTCGAAACCACGCAGTGGGTTACCACCGGAACGAAAGCGTCGATCTCATCGCTCTGGCGGAACCAAAAGAAAGCCGCCTCGCCGTCGCCAGGAACGAATTGGGTGTCGAATCTGTCTTCACGGACGCGGAAGAGATGCTCGCGCACGCCGGGCTCGACATCGTACCGAGGCCGCACTCACCGGCGTCAACCGCCCTGCCCCGGTCTCGCCGCCCAACGGCAGAGGCTCATTGATTATTCTCCGGCATAACCTTTCCATCTGCTGTCTATTGCCTTACTATAGAAGGATGATAGTGGCCTGATGGCACGAGTGACCGTTTGAGGCAAGGAGGTTGTATGATGAGGGTTCGATTTCTGTGGATGGCGTTGTTGGTGATCTTTATCTCTCTGCCTGCGCTGGCGCAGGAGACGACAAACACGGAGATACGCGTGGTGCCAGCCACCCGCGAGGTGGCGATTGACGGGAACCTGGAGGAGTGGGACCTGTCCGGCGGTATCTTCATGTGCTACGACGCCGCCACGCTGGCGGACAAGAACAGCGTCTGGGCTTATATGATGCATGACGAGGAGGCCCTGTACGTGGCGTTTCGGTTCAAAGACCGGACCCCACTCATAAACCACATCGATCCCAAAGTGGAGCCAGGCTTTGGTTGGCGCTCCGACTGCGTGCATATGCGGATTTGGACAGACAAGGTCCTGCACGTAGACAGCTACTTCTATACGGATGAGAAAAGACCGGTGGTACGCATCAACTACGAGGATCTCGGCCTGCCGGCGAAAGAGCGAGAGAGCAGGACGCTGGAGGACGCTATCGCAGAGGGTGCCCGGGCTGCGTTTCGCGTTGCCGAGGATGGCAAGGGATACACACAGGAGATCGCGCTGCCGTGGCGTCTATTGCGGCAGGACGGCAAGGCTTACAAGGTGGGGGAGAGCTTGCGCTGCGGAATAGAATGCATGTGGGGAGATCCCACTGGAGGTGCGGGCCTGCCGGAGCATCGCATTGCCGACCTGTTGAATCCGGAGCTGATGCAACGCACCCGGTTCTGGGGCAACAAGAACGCTTGGGGGACGGCTCGTCTGGTGGCAGAGAACGACCTGCCGCCCAGCCCGACGGCCAAACTGGCTCTTCTTCCCTCTGGTGAAGAGGGGGAGCTGACGCTGGAAGAACGTATGGCGCTAAAGCGGACGGCTACCACTGGCCCCGTAGAACTGGCTTACGAGCTGCCGCACAAGGCTTACGTGACGCTGGTCATCGAAGACGAACAGGGCAAGCGCGTGCGCAATCTCATAGCAGACGCCTTCCGCTTGGCTGGCCGTAACGTGGATTATTGGGAGGGCGCCGATGACGAAGGGCGACTGGTGACGCCCGGCAGGTATCAGGTTCGAGGGCTTTACCACAAGGAGTTCGAACCGGTATACGAGTTCACCTTCGGCAGCCCCGGCAACCCGCCGTGGGAGACGGCCGATGGCAGAGGGGCGTGGCTGTCCGACCATGCGGCACCGGAAGCCGTGGCAGCCGACGACGAACGGATCTACCTGGCCGCGCCTAATGCCGAGGCTGGAAGCGCGGTCCTGGCGATGGACTATGCCGGCCAAAAAATATGGGGCATTGGCGTCGTACGCGTCTTCGGCTATTCCGGCACGGCCCTGGCCGTTGGCGACGAGCACCTGTTCGTGGCGATAGACAGCCATAGAGATGTGGGGAAAGGCACGCATCTCGATGCCAACCTGACGCTCTACCGGGTGGATAAGAAGACGGGGGCTTACGCTCCGTTTCCCGACGGCGAGGCCTTCCATGTAGTGGGCAAGCACGATCGTTCCCTGCTCCCGCGGCCGCGCTCAGAAGGGGATTGGATAGCCTCGGGCGACCATAATCCCGACTGGGCCCGCTGCAGCCTGATGGGATTGGCTTACCACCAGGGTAAGCTCTACATGTCATCTTACCTGCAGGACAGGATTCTGGTCATTGATGCCGAGAAGGGCGAAACAGAAGGCGAGATCAGTATTCCCGCCCCCGTCGGCCTGGCCGTTGATCCGAAGGGACGTCTGCTGGCCGTCCGTGGCAAGCAGGTGATGGTTATTGAGACGCAGACAGGCAAGACGGAACCCCTGATTTCCGACCTGGAGGCTCCGGTGGCCCTCACTACTGACCGGCAGGGTAACATCTATGTCTCCGACTGGGCGAGGGAGATGTGCGTGAAGGTTTACTCGCCGGACGGCAAATTCCTGCGCAGGATCGGCAAGCGCGGCGGACGCCCGTGGGTCGGGGCCTGGGACCCCAACGGCATGCTGCGGCCCAGCAGCCTTGCGGTCGACCGTCGGGACAGGCTTTGGGTGGCGGAAAAAGACCTCACACCCAAACGGGTGAGTGTCTGGAGCGCAACCGGCGAGTTCGAGAGGGAATTTATCGGGCCACCCTTCTACAGGAACGTGGGGACTCACGTCAATCCGTACGATCCCACCCAGGCATTTGTAACGAATTGTGAAGTTCAACTTGATTGGGAAACGGGAGAGTGGCATCCGGTAGCCACCATCTGGCGCCCCACCCATCCGATGGCCCTGTTCGGACCTAATCGCGCCAAGAATGGCAGCTATCGCACAATCCGGCTCGACGGGCGAGAGTTTATGGTCTCTTCCAGCAGCTGGGTCATCATAAGCGAGAGAAAGGACGACCAGCACCAACCCGTGGCCGCCCTGGGCCACGTGGGCGCATTCGTGCACAGGTCCCAGACGAAGGCCATGAACCACTTGCGTGGTGAGCGCCGCCTGCCGGTGCCGATCCTCGACGAACACCGCACGCCGCCGCAACTCCGCGACAGGATAAAAGAGCCGGATATGTGGAAGTCCTACCCCGAAGAGACGACGAACTTCTACTGGGCCGACCGAAACGGCGACGCCCTGGTCCAGGAGAATGAGATGACGTTCTTTGAAGCGCCGGGCGCTGAGCCGCAGCGCTGGAATTTCCTGTGGGCCAACCCGGTCAGCGGCAACCTCACCATTTATCCTTACAACTTGCGGGGCGACCGCGAGATTATCTGGCGAGTGCCTCTGAAAGGCTGGACGGAGTGTGGAGCGCCGCTCTACGACCCGCAGAATGCGGAGATTGTCATCAACCGGGCGCGCAAACGGGCGCCGGGACGCAATGCCTCTGCCTCTTGGGTCTTCTCAGACGAGCGCGTTCTTTCCACCGAGGTACCGCTGGCCCTGTTCGACAGGGACGGCGAAGTGCTGTGGACTTATCCCAATGACTGGCCCGGCATGGGCTCCCACGAGGCGCCCGCCGCTCATCCGGGGCGGGTTATAGGTACACTTTACACGCTGGGCGAGGCCGACCTGGGCGGGACCTTGGGTACCATTTTCGCCCTGCGAGGTAACATGGGCGAGGACTTCCTGTTTACGGTCGACGGACTGTTCGTGGCGAATCTGTTCCGCGACGGCCGTTCGGCTCCGGAAGCGTATCCCTCGCATGCGGAGCGTGGCATGGTAATGAAGGACGTTAGCACGGGGGGCGAGCCATTCGGCGGCACCCTATTCCAGGACCCGGACACGGGCAAGGTGTATGTTACTGTCGGCGAGCGCGGGCCGTCCATCTTTGAGATTCGCGGCCTGGAGAGCATCCGACGGATGCCACCCAGCGAAATCGAGTTCTCGGTTGCGCAATATAAGAAGGCCGAACAGATTCTGACGCAGAAAGCTGCGGAAGAAACGCCTCTTGCGTTCGCACTTCGCCGCGCACCGCGCAAACCTCGCATTGACGGGGACCTGGGCGATTTCCACCGGCCGTCGGAGGCCGGAATCTACCTGGATGAAAACCATAACGCTCGCGCCTGGGCGAGTTACGACAACAAAAACCTGTATCTGGCCTATCAGGTGCATGACAGGATGCTGCTGGCCAACGGCGGGCAGGACTCGATGATATTGTTCAAGACGGGCAGCGCCGTGGACTTCCAGATCGGCGTGGACCCCGAGGCCAACCCCAACCGCAGCAAACCTGTGGCCGGCGACCAGCGAATAATCATTGCTCACTTCCAGGGCAAGCTAACGGCGGTGCTCTACAATTACGTTGTGCCGGGGGCGAAGAATCCGCAGAGTTTCTCTTCCGGGGTGGGCACCGTGGTGGTTGACGTGGTGCGGCGGATCGAAGAAGCAGAGATTGCCGTGACCAAGGGTAAAGGTGAATACATTCTGGAGGTGGCGATCCCGCTTGAGGCGCTGGCGTTCGATCCGAAGGCGGGTCAGAAGCTGAAAGGCGACTTCGGCGTCATCTGGTCGGGCCCGATGGGGCAGCGCAATGCGGCCCGCTGCTACTGGTCCAACAAGGCCGCCGGCATCGTGAGCGATCTGCCGAGCGAAGCCCGAATCAATCCCAACATGTGGGGGGAGATTGAAATTGCACAGTAAACGGAATTGGCTGGGCGGACTGATGCTGTTGGTTCTGGTTCCGCCCCTTTACGCTGCTTCCGGCCCGGGCCAGTGGGTCGCGACGACCCTCGAGGACACTCCGGAGCGACCGTGGCCGGAATCCATTTCTACGACGCGCAGCAGGGGGTCTGCTGTGGAGGGGCCGGGGTGTGGAGGACGAGGGATGGCGGCCTCTCGTGGGAATCCCTCCCCATCCCGAAGAGACGCGCAACCGAAAGACCGGAAAGGCTCGCATGAACAAGGCCTGAACGAGTCAGCGTAGCGATGGCGCGTGTCATGAATTTCAGCGGGACTTCAATTCTAGATGATAGTGATGCGAGATCGGGCGCAGTAATGTGCCCGGTAGGATCTGCCAGCGATCGATCGTAGAGCCGAACGGCCCAGCGAGAGATGGATTGGTTGAAACAGCGGGTGCCGATCTGAGCTGTTTTCTGCCGCCACCAATCGGCATCGTCTTGATTAATGCAGTTCATGAGATTGCAGAATGCTACGCGCTTACCCCCGTAATTCCTACAGTGCTCCTGGGAACACGGATAATCAAGCCGCTTTCACGAGGCCAGACATATACGGATCGTGGTTAATGACCACAACTCTGCCTCATAGACCCACATCATGGATAGGAAGACAATCCGGCACTATGACTCGAAGGCCGCTGAACTGGTTGCCCGATACGAGTCGGCTGACATGTCCGATACGCACCGAATCTTGCTGAGACATCTTCCAGAAGGTGCGCGGCTGTTGGAGGTGGGTTGCGGGTCCGGTCGGGATGCCGTTTTTCTTCTCATGGAAGGATTCGATGTGCAGTGCATTGACTCTTCCGCCGAAATGGTGCGAATGGCGACATCGGTGCACCCGGAACTGGCCGGCAGGTTGGGATGTGCGGAGTTGCCTTTTCATCCCGGTGATCCAGTGCTTGCCGAACGATTCCAGGCCATTGTTGCGATTGCGATGGTCATGCATCTAACCGATGATGAACTCCTGATCTGCTCGAATCAGTTTGCGATGAGTTAAGCCCCCTGCGTCTGCCAATTCCGCCACCCAGGCAAAGTCGTTTACGATAAGCAACTTATAGACTAAAACATCAAAGTGCATATGGGCCGGGATGCCCGATGTAACGACTTCGTATAGCGTGTTGGAAGGTTTGTCATGTCACAGGCGCAGAAATATGCAGGGAAAAGGCGCGCTCAGCAATCCTTCAGAGGGTGGAAGACTACATGCTGGGCTAGATGATCATCGTGAACACAGAGAGCGTGCCGGGATGCACGATCAAGGAGGTCAAGGGCCTCGTGCAGGGCAACACCGTTCGCGCAAACCACGTGGGACGCGATATCGCCGCG
>CAZTAB010000442.1:0-1994 GCA_964611475.1 uncultured Verrucomicrobiota bacterium
CGTGCTTCGCTTCTGCAACGAGCTGTTTCCCTCCATCTGTCATGTCGACGAGCCAGCCCCCGCCAACCGCCGGGAGGGCCTTCTGGAACGAGGAGCAAAGCGGGGGCTAATGCGAAGAATGGAAAGGGACCTGGACGGAAAAGCGCCCTGCTCAAACCTGCTTCCATGGATTCTCGTTCCCAGCAAGCGGTTTCACGTGCGACCGATCCGCCTGCTTACAGGGAGTCCATGAGCAAGAGATTCCAGAAGCGGGAAGACCTCCAGCAACAACTCGCTGGCGACGAAATTTTTCTCTACAATCAGGCGGGAGGCGAACTCACGGTTCTGAACAAGACAGCCCTCCTCATCTGGTCGCTCTGTGACGGCCATCACAGCGAGGAGCACATGGCGGATTTGCTTTCGAAAATCTACCCCGATGCCGCGCCGAGCAAAATCAGAGCCGATATCCAATCAACACTCCAGGACTTCCAGACCCAATCCCTTATCCACCCGGAAAGAACCGGCATGTAACGGGAGCTTGTCGAGACCTCCAGCGGCCATGGACGAAGTCAACATGCCGTAGGCGTCCGCCTATCCCCCTGCCCCATGTAAATCCAATTGCAACCCCCCGCGTCCTGCAGGCGCGGCAGCAGGGGAGAACCCAAAACCGCGGTGGCTCAACAATACTTCCCGCTTCATGGTCCGGGCGAAGCCACAAAGTCGCCATGAAGCTCTCCACAATGGCCACACACCTTCGGCAGACATGGTTGCCCAGTGGATCGGAAGTTTTTTTTCGAGCAAAAAGCACGTTTAAGGCACTGAACCCGCCGTCCTTCCAACGAAAAAAACAGGAATGGAGAGGAACAAGGACACCGCATGCCCACCCTTGCGCTGATCGGGCGGAAAACTCAAACTAAACCAACGTTCTTACGAGTTCGGCCGTTTCCTTCAGCCGACCCGGAACGAGTTCGTAGAAGCGCACTCCATCTACGGCCTGGGACAACTCGAACATCACCTTAGGCGCACCTTCATCCACCATCAGGGATCGCATATTCAGGATGCACCCAAGCAGTCTCTCGATTCCCTTCCGAACCGCCATTTCCCCAAGCCTGGGAGGATCGCTGTAATCAATATCCGCGGTGGCACCTCGGAAATGTCCAGCCAGGAACGTGTTGCATCCGGCAGCCACCTCGTCGACCCTCGCGCTGATCAATGAGCCAGGCCGGTGCGATATCCTGATTCCCGGGTGGACCTTCCCGCGGATCCTCTCCACGCGGCGCACGTCCTCCAGCTCATTCAGCGCATCAAAAAATACATCCGGCAACTCCGGGCCGAAGACTTCCAACACCTCCTGGGCGCCTTCTGTTCCGCCCTCATCCCGGGGCGGCACAAGAAACACAACGGCGGAAACAGGAGCCGGTTGCCGTTCTACGGCATCCTCCGGTCTTCCTGGGTCGACAATCACCTTCAGTTCATCAGCCAGAGGCAACTCGGTCACGGCGTGCTTCGCTGGCAGCCGGACCAATTCGAGCGTAGCCGGGCGCAACGCCATGGCACGCGGGTAGACATGAACCCGGCGATCCATGCGACCGATTGCTGCGACCTCATCCGAATAGATGACCCACCCTCGCCGGAGCAATTCGGCGGCAAGCGTTGATTTTCCTGCCCCGGCCCCACCAGCCAGGACGATACTCCTTCCCCGCAAGGCGGCACACGCGGCATGCACGGCAAAGAATTCTCGGACGCACCGGAGAAGATGATTCTGCATCAGAAACATCAGGAAAACAATAGCCTCCTCGTTGGCGCAGGAGATTTCCCCCCACGGGCTTTGGATTCGGGTGCGATTATTGTTGGTGGACGCACGGAGAAACAGGGATGGGGCATGGCCCGGCGTTTCCCCCTTGAAATCGCCGTACAGCAGGTCGAAGGTCGAAATCAGTTCTTCGTCCGCTTCCAGGCGCAGGAATACCTGCAGGATGTTGTAGCAACGCGTCAATGCCTTCCTGTCCGCATTG
>CAZTAB010000443.1:0-6877 GCA_964611475.1 uncultured Verrucomicrobiota bacterium
ATCAGGGCGCGGTCGCATCGTGGAGGCCGGAGAAGATCGAACGGTTCGACGGCAAGCCAGTCGCCGGGGACGTCATGGCCCGCGCCCCGGTTGATCTTCAAGGCGGTGACGTCCTTGCGGTTTTCTCCGATGGTTCGCCGGCGGTCGTCACGCGTCGCCTCGGGAAGGGAACAACCCTGTACTGCAATTTCAGCGACCGAATCGATTCATCGAAGGGCAACCGGGGACTCATTTCGGAGATGATCGGATTTGCGGGATTGACGCCTGCCGTGGCGGTATCAGCAAACGGCGAAAATTTGGGCGGCTTCCAATCATTCCGCTATCGTCGCGGCCCTATCGAGTTGATCGGGCTCCTTCACACACTGAGTTCGAGCGTCCCCGCAGGCACTTCACTCAGGGGCCGCGAAGCAGGACGCGCCCATACCTACAACGTCCTTTCCGGCGCCGACGAGGGATTTGGAAACGAAGTTTCCTTTATCGCTCCGGATCGCGGACGCCCCGCGCTCTTCGCCCGTGTGCCCTATGCCGTTGAGGCCCTGGAGATCGTGTGCCCGGAATCGGCGAATCCCGGCGATGTGATTTACTACACGGTGACCCTTCACGCCACCGATAAAACAGCGGGCGACCATGTATTCAACGTCCGGGTGACAGATCCGGAGGGACGCGAAGTGGATCTGCTGTCGAGGAACATGCTTTCTACCGAGGGGCGCTTCGAAGGTGCTCTGCCGTTCGCCTACAACGCGGCTCCCGGCGCGTGGTCGATCGAGGTGCGCGATGTAATCAGCGGGAAACGCGCGCGCCACACCATCGCTCTGCAGTGAAAATCCGGTGGGGGCGCCCGTGAAGACACAGCGTCCCGCGTGCTGCGGTTGAGAAAAACCAAAGCTTCATTTTTAAACCATGAAAATTCTGACAACCGGCGCCTGCCGGATCGTCCAGACAGTCGCGCCCCGGTCGAAGTCCGGATTGACCAGGTGGCCCGGGTTGCAGGTGAACCCGTACGTGTCGGGCAGGCGCGTCGCGTTCCCTTCGATGCCGTAATGAAGGTGGAGCGGCGGCGGCCAGCGGAAAACTTCCTCGTCCGTGCACTTCGTGGGGGTCCCGCTGAGCTTTGCCTGTGCGCGGGCGTCGTTTATCTATTTCCGCCACGGAATTGAAAATGCCCGCCGGCGATGATATCTTTCACGGAACAGGTCATACCAGCCCATGCCCATTCATCCGAGATTGTTTGTATTGCTTGCATGTCTCCTTCCAGTGCCGCGTAGCCTTGCGGCCGAAGTGGAGCCGGTGCTCGACGCCATGGTGCACACATCGACGGGCACCTCGGGGGCGCACATATCCCTGAAGATCGGATTGAATTTCGATGCGGGCGACGGCGTAGCATTGATGAAATGGGACGAACAGGATCCAGGATTCGGCGGCTCACTTGCAACGGCGGTGGGGACCTTCAAGGCCATCAACGGGGACGGCTCCTTCACCCTGCACCAGATGCTGACCGACTGGGATGAATCCACCCCTTTCGGAACAACCCTCCCCGTCGCCGGAGTGGACTACGTGGCCCATCCGCTCGGCACCGTCGGATTCAACGACACGGACCGCGCCGACTCCTGTGACCTGGTCGGGGTGGTCCGCCAATGGCGGAGCAATCCGCCAGCAAACCATGGGCTCATCGCGGTACCGCGGGGCCAGACGAATGCAGGCTATCCCGGCACGTTCAATCCGGAAATCCAGCTCGCAGCCCGCGAGCGACATCCAGGTACTCTCGATGCCGATGATCTTCGCGTCACCACCACCACCGGCGTGCCGTCTCAACTCCACAATGTCTTTGAAGCCATCGACGACGCCATCGTCCGCAGTGACGCCCCGAACGAGACGAGCCGCGATTCGGGCACGTTAAGCTGTGGCGTGACAGGTCCCGGCTCCTCATCCCACGCCCTCTATCGCTTCGGGCTCGGCGGCCTGCTCGCGGGGTTGCCGAACGGATCCATCACCTTCAACAAAGCGCACTTCCTGCTCGTCACCATCGTCGCCGATGATCCCGCCGTCACCTACGACGTGCACCGCATGCTGGTCGACTGGGACGAAGCCACGGTGACCTGGAACCGTTTCGGCGCAGGCGGTCCACAACCGGGAACCCACTATAAAGCATCGGCCATCGGCAGTTTCACCCTCGGCGCCGGCGCGCGCTCAGGATCCGTCGACGTTCTCGCCGAAGTGCAGTCATGGTTCGGCACGCCGGCCGTCAACTATGGGCTCATCATCATTCCACGGGCCGGCTCCTCGAGCTCTCATCCCCTGGTTTCCTCCGAACGGGTCGCCGGTTCGCTGGATCCCGATGATTCGCGGCTTGTGGTGGATGTCTCCGTGGATCTCAGCGTTGGATTCACCCACATCGTTCGGGGCGAAGTGACCGGCCTTTCCTTCGTGTCCGAGGCGGGCATCACGTATCGACTCGAATACGAACGACCTTCAGCACCGGGCATGTGGACGGACACGGGCATCGAGGTGACCGGGAATGGGTCCACGCTCACCGTTTTCGACCCGCACGGATACAGCGCTCAGAAGACGTATCGACTGGCTGTCGTTTCCACTTCACAGCCGGGCCCGGGCCCCACCTTCAGCGACCGGACTGCCGACTACTTCACGTCGCTCTCCGGCACGACAGCCGGATTCGCCGATTTCGACCAGGACGGCTGGGTGGATCTCTGCGACGGAACGCAGGTCTGGCGCAATCACGGGGGCGAGTTCTTCACCGTCTTTGCGACGATTCCAGGCCGCACCTGGGGTGACATGAACAACGATGGATTTCCCGATCTCTTCAGCGATCCCGACGCCGCCGTCTATCGGAATGTCGGTGGCGGCGGATTCGCCTATGTACCCCTGCCCGGCTTGCCCATGCTGGCGAGCCGCGGTTCGTGCTGGGGCGACTGGAATCTGGACGGCCTGGACGACCTCTACGTCAGCGGATACGAATTCCCCACCCTAAGCTCCCCGCAGCCCGATGCAAGGTTCCACAGCGCCCGAGGAACCACCATGACCTTGTCCTGGACACAGCACACGCGTCGCAACGGCCGGGGCGTCACCGCGTGTGACTTCGATCGGGATGGGGACACCGACATCTACGTTTCCAACTACCGCCTCCTTCCCAACCTGCTCTGGCGAAACGACAACGGGGTCCTGACCGAAGTCGCGGATGCGTACGGCGCCGACGGAGATGCGCCGGAACTGACTTTCTACAACAACGCCCATACCATCGGATCAGCGTGGGGCGATTTCGACAACGACGGACTCTTCGATCTCTTCGTGGGCAACTTCGCGCACGAATCGGGTTTCGCCGGCATCAATGAACGCCAACCGGAGTCCGAGTTCCTCCGGAACAAGGGTTCCGCACAGTCATACCATTTTGAGGATATGGGGACCGGCGGGATCATCTACCAGGAAGGAAACGCCTCGCCCACTGCGGGCGACTGGGACAACGACGGCGACCTGGACCTGTTTTTCACCGCGTTCAACGGACCGTCCAGACTCTATCGGAATGACGGCAACTTCACCTTCGTCGATGTCACGGCCGACGAAGGCCTCGGTTCGCTTCGCGGTGATTACCAAGGCGCGTGGGCGGACATCGACAACGACGGCGACCTGGACCTGGTGGCAGATGGAAAACTGATGATCAACAAGGGGAATGCACACCATTGGCTGCGCGTGCGCCTCGCGGGGAACGGCGTGGCCACAAGCCGAATGGCGGTGGGTGGACAGGTAAAGATCACGCTCCCCGGCCTGACGGCCGTCCGACAAGTGGAAGCGGGCACAGGCGAGAACAATCAGAACGACCCTACCCTGCACTTCGGACTGGGCACCCACGCCGCGCCGGTCGACCTGGAAATCCTCTGGCCGGGCGGCGCCACCCAGTTGGTGCAGGACGTCCCGGTGGATCAAACCATCACGGTGGCCGGGCCATGAGACGGCACATCCCACAGGCCGGATACGCTCTCATCGGCGGGCTCTTTTTCCTTGTGCTTTCGTTTGCGCCACACGCGGCGGAGATTGAACAGGTCGAAGATCTCTATGTGCACACCGTGGCCGGCACGGTGGACGTGGCGGGCGGGTTTCTGAAAGGCGGGAAGAATTTTGACGGCGGCGACGCCGCGTTCCTGATGAAGTGGGACGACACCGATCCGGGGTTTAGCGGTCACGTCCAGTCGTGGCTGGACTGCCGCCGTAACGGCGGGGAGCACGATGGATCCTTTTCCGTGCACCAGATGGTCACGGCCTGGGACGAAACCACGGATTTCGGCACCTCCATTCCCCTGGCCGGGGTCGACTATAGCCCGAACCCCATTGCCTCGGTGGGATTCAACAACGGAGATGGAGTTCCCTCTCCCTACGAAGATCTCGCCGATCTTTCCGCCCTGGTGAACTACTGGATCGCCAACGCGGGAAAAAATCATGGGTTAATTTTTGTGCCCAGAGGTCAGCTCAACAGTTCCTATACGGGCACATTCGGAAACGAAATAATGCTGCCCGCACACGAGCGGGTGGCCGGGCTGGACTCCGACGACACGCGCATCAGCACCTTTTCGACGGGCGCCGGCCCGGTGACCGGCATCCTGGAAGCCATCGACGACACGGCGATCAGTGAATGCTGCAAGGACAGTATTTCGGGAAAACTGACGGGGAACATCCGCGGCGGCGTGGAAGGCGGGCAGCTGAAAATTCCATTGTACCGGTTTGGACTCGGCCGGTTGAAGATGACATCGCCGTTGAGCAACTGGAATGTGACCCGCGCAACGTTCGAACTGCACACGGTGGAGGCCGGGAAACCAGCCACCTCTTTCAACGCGTATCGGATGCGGGTGAACTGGGACGAGGCGACAGCGACCTGGAACCAGTTCGGAGCCTCTGGACCCCAGCCGGGCATACACTACGAGGGTTCCTCCCTTGGGCTGCTCTCCGTGGGAGGGGGCGTTGCCGATGACTCGCTGGACCTGACGTCCCTGGCCGACTTCTGGATCGACAACCCCGACCAGAATTTCGGAATCATTCTCATTCCTGTCGTTCAGTCCGGCACGGTGGACCTGGCGCTGTCCACCTCCGAGCGGGTGGCCGGACTGGATAGTGACGACACACGGCTCATCGTCACGGCGGAGGTGGATGTGACGGCACCAGCGCTGAACCCGGTCACGGTTTCCGACGCGCTTATTCTCGAGTTTCTCAGCGCCCCCGGCATTCATCACCAGCTGGAGTTCGTGCCTGATCCGGCCCTCCCAAATTGGACGGCGAGCGGAGCCCCGGTGACCGGCACCGGCGGCCTGATGCAACTCGTAGATACGAACGGGACCACCGCAGCGAAATTCTACCGCCTGCAAATCCAGTAGCGAAAGTCACCGGAGTGTCCTTGCTCGGTGGTGGCGGTCGGCTATGAGGCGATCGATTTCCAGGTCGTACCCGTTGCCGCCCATCGATCTGTCCGGTCGCGGGAGCGACGGGGAGGAACACTTGCAGGATCACTGCCAGTTGCCGTGACGGGATACGGGGGATTCCTGATTACGACCCCGAGAAATCAAGCCTAGCTTTCCCGGCTACACTCGATCCGCAGACTTAATCGTAGCGCATTGCACGCGCCGAAGTGTAACCGATTACGCGTATGTCCCAGATCGCAGCAGCACAAAAAAGAAAGGGCCATAATCCGGCACCCTATCGCGAAAAAAAAGCTCCCCACGCAACCTGGGCCTACGGCGGCCCAGGTTGCGCTGGAAGCAGATGCTACAATCTTTTTTCTTTACTGCGGCAGCTTACGACCGATTACGACGACGAAGGCCGCAGAATGCCAGCAGGCCCATGCCGATCAGCGCGATCGATGTCGGTTCGGGAATAACGGGCCCAGCAGCGTAAAGGTCAGCGACTTGGGAAGCACTCAGGTACTCATCCCACAAGGTCACTTGCTCCCAGGTGCCCTCCAACCTGTTGCCGGATCCATCACCGAAGCTCAGGGCTTGATCCGCGATGGCGTCAACGATCGGCGCCCGTCCACCGGAGTAATTTACTAGCTGCCCGTCGAGAAAAAACCCGAGAGCTTCTGCGCCCGGCTTGTCCTAGACCGCCACCACGTGATGCCACTGGTCAGGCAGGACATCGGAAACCTGGTTGATGTGGCTGGTTTCTATCACAGGGGTCGCCCCGCCGCCCGTTCCGTGATAGCCACCGCCGTGCCGGCGCAGCCATTCGTGGCCACCCTCGTACATCAGTCCAAAGCTGGACGTGATTTCCCACCCGAACAGATTGTGGATCCTGCCCGTCTGTGCGCCAGCGGCTAACTTGACCCAGGCCTCGATAGACGTGGCTTTGTCGCCGCTACGGTCAAACAATTCCGGGCTCCCGAAATTGACCTTGCCGCCGTCTGAATTGTTCACGCCGTTCAAGTAGACACCCTGTCCGCCGCCGGGGGTGGCCACGAACGAGCCACTGCCCTCCGCACCCTCGAAGACACCGTGGTTTCCGTTGCCGGACGAGTCGTTCAAGTCACCATTTAAGAGCCACTGCCCGATAATCGCGCCTTGCGCCACCGGCGCCAGGGCGAATCCCATCGCCACGGCTGCGCCGAGGATCGAAAGGGCTCGTTTGCTTTCTTTTCTTTTCATTGGTTCTAGTCCTCTTCTTCCTGTTGAATACCGGACCTACTCCGGCACATTTGGTTTCCTACTGAATCACCACCCGGTACGACTTGCCCGCCGAAACTCCGGACGGATCGAACAGAATGCCATTCGCACCAGTGCCGTTCACGATGCCTCCGGCTCCCGCCCAATTCGGCGTCTCCAGATCGGTCGTGCACTCCAGCTGGTAGGTCAGGCCATCCTGACATTCAATTTCCGCAAAAAAC
>CAZTAB010000444.1:0-10473 GCA_964611475.1 uncultured Verrucomicrobiota bacterium
GCCATCAGGCACGAGGGAGTCATTCCGGTCCGGTTCCGGGCAGCGGGTGGAAGCGCCCGTTTTCGTGTCGACCGAATGGACCTCACGAAATTCATCGTTCTGTCCGAACGGGGCCTGCAGCGCCGGACGGTGAAGAGGTACCACAAGGTGTTGAGGGAGTCTCAACGGGATGTCACCTACACGGAAGCCGAGCGCGGAAAACTTCTCGCGTCCTATGAATCAATGCGGCGGTCGTGGGCCGATGCCGGGGTGATCGCTGAATCGGGCTTCGAACTCACCAGCGACATGGACTGGCTGGGGGGATGGGTGATTCGTAACGGCGCGGAACTGGACGACCCACACAGCCGCCACGGGGACATTTCCGTGCGTGTGACGAAGGAGCACCAGGGCGTGTACAGTGGCAGCATCGACGTGCGGCCTGGCCAAAGAATCCGCGTGCGGTCATGGTTTCGGGTCGATGACCTGGAGGCGGGGGAACTGCTGGTGTTCATCCGGTACCTGAACAAGGACGGCAGGGAATTCAACATGGAGGCGACCCGAAAAACCGCGTCGTCCACCAACTGGACCGGATGCGCCGTCAACTTCCGCGTGCCGGAGACAACGGTGCGTGCCCAGATCTTCTGGGGCCTTGCGTCGGGCCACGGCCCGATATGGATCGACGACGTCTCGGCCGTGGAGATCGGGCCGGAGTGAGCCCTTTTCGCCTACCGCAGGACACCGTTTGCGCCCAGCGCAGTTGCGACCCGAAACCCGAAGATTTTTTCCGCATTATTCAAGCCGGGTGCCGAGGGCTATGATGAAGGACTAGGCATCGGGCGGACGTGCCCTGGCCCTGCCTCGTCCTGGCTGGGGGTCTCGACGCCATGGATGTGGATGTGTCTTGGGGTCGTGCCGCTGACGTCGAGGGCGACTACCCCGCCGGCTTGACGTAAATATACCGCGAGACCCGCGCTGTGGACGGAAACCACCTGTGCCGTTGTTTCCCCTGCCGAATATCCAGCGTGTACTCGCCCGGTTCGGGAAAGTTCACGGTCCATTCGAAGGGAAAAATGATTGGAGCGTACTCGCCGAACGCGCCCGATCCATGCACGTTTCCGACTTCGATCGAGTCGGTGGCAATGAGTTTTCCGGCGGCATTCCGGAGGTAGGTGTCGAATACATTCGCGCCACTTCGCTCCACCCGTCCCCGGAGGTGTATTCCGATCTGGTGGGGTTCGTCCGCGGCATCGATATCGAACGTCCAGGCTGCGCCCTTCTTCTCCCCCTGTTTTTCCGCCCGCCACTCGATCGCGTTTTCAGCGATTCCGGTGGGGTTCCATAATCCACTGTCCGCGATGCCGTACGCATTGGTTTTCGATGAAGCGTCAATTCTGAACCGCTCGTCATGGATGGCGGCCAGCTTGCGATCCGTTTCGGCCTTCATTCGGTCCCGAACAGCCAGGCGGTGTTCCACGAGACTGTCGAACCGCCCGCGAAGCGAGGCGTCGAGCCGGGAATTTCCGGTGCAGACCAGGAAGTCGCCGATGTCGACATCGCCGGCATCGATGACGATCGCATTGCCGTCCCGGGCGAATGGGAAGTCTCGCGATCGGTCCGGGTCCATGGCGAAACAATGCTTGATGTTCATGGATCGGGGAAGCTCCACGCGAACGGTTGCGTCGGGGATCGGCTCAAATGAAAATCCTTCCCCGGTGGCCTGGTAGTTGGTGTTGATCATGGTCACCACCACCGTGTCGTTTCCGCAAAGCAGGGTTCGAAGCATGAGTTCATTGCGGTTAGAGGAGGCCCATTCCTCCGGCACGGGATGTCCGGCCTCGAGGACCGGCCCCGCGATCTCCAGGCGACCGTTCATCCAGGCCATTCGCTGTTCGGTTTCCGGGGTCCACTGCAGCGACCCGTCAAAAGCGTACCAGATTACGCCCTTGCCTCCGGCGGCGATGGTGTACAGCACGCGCAGATCGAGTTCCTCCGGATCGACCGTGCGTTCCCAGTAGAACCGGCTGAAGGCCTGTTGCACGAAATCGGGCACGCTGATCATGGGCCTGGGCATGGCCGCGATGCGGCTGGTGGTCATGGCCTGGTAGATCATGTACGGGTCCTCGCCGGTGGTGTGCGGATAGACGTCCGGGGCGGTAAAGTCTGGGATCTTTCCATACATCCAGTATTGGTCTGGCTTGTAGGTCTGATTGACGATCATGAAGGTGCCCTTGTCCGGGGCGATATGCTGGATGCGGCGCGTGTAATCGACCATGAGCTGGGCCATGGATCCCAGCCCGTCCATTTCACCAAGCCGGCGAAACTTGGCAACCTCTGCCGTGGGTGGGAGGTTGCCCGGATAGTCCTTGCCGTCGGGCTCGTCGAAAAAGAAATAGGCATTCACCGAATCGATGTCCTTGGTTTCGTAGTAATAGTTCGCGTCGGTGTCCCCGCCTGGAAGCGCCTTGTAGCCGGCTTCCCCAAGGAGTTCCAGGTAGTATGGGTGAATGTCGCCCGCGAAGGTCAGACAGGTGTTCAGGTTCAGATCGGGATATCGCTGCATGGAGTCATGCAGGCCAAACGCGCCAAGCATGAAAAAGTCGGAGGGCCATGCGCGAACCATCGCTTCCGCGACGTCTCCCTGCTTCGAGCTCACCTTGATCACCGGCCGGTCGCCCTCCCGCAGGGGGGGCGACAGTTCGATTTCAACCAGCGCGAGATTCCTGAAGTAATTTCGCTGGTGGAAGCTTGTCTTTCGCGTGACATCACGGCCGTCAACGTGCACACGCGACAATTTCATGTCCTTGTCGGTGTATTTTTCCACGTAGACGAACACGCGATCGAGATCCGGGGAAAATGCGGCGTAGGCAATCTCCATGCGATGCGGCTGCATGGGGACATCCGCACGCACGGTACCGTCCTCCGTTTCGAATGTCAGGGCATGGGTCTCGCCCTCGAGCGGATACTTCAGGCGAATGGTTACCTCCGCGATGTCGCCGGGGGGAACGGGATTGGGCAGGGTCCGCCACCATCCGACCCGCAGGTCGTAGTGCAGGGTCTCCAGCGGCACGCCGTCGAGTGCGATGTCCGATATTTGCACCGGATCCTCGCCACGGTTCTCCAGATAAACATGAAACGTGCCGGCCAGGCGCGAGTGGTCCGGGAAGAACTCCCCGAACCCCTCCCACCATTTGTACTTGATGGGAACTGGCTTGTCCGCGCAGAACCATGCGTGGTCAACGACCAGTTCTGCGGTCGCAGGGACAATGGAGGAAAGGAGGAAGAGAACAAGGGCGGTTCTTTTTTTGCGGTAGGACATACCCGAAAGAATGCAGAATTCCACCCCACAAGCAAAGAATTTCAGGTGTTGGAAACACCCTTTCCTGCGCCGTGACGAATGCGAACGGAGCTGATGGCCCCTCTGCGTGCTCTGTGGGGAAAAACGCGGGTCCCGGGCCTACACGCAGCCGGCGCCGAGCACATGCCGGAACTTCCCGGCCAGGCTCAGCTTGAAGACGGTTACGCCGGCGACTTTGTCAGGACATTTTCGTGGAAGGCCAGTCATTACCAGGCGCTGCCCGGACTGGGTGAACCGCACCGGCTTGCGCGTGGAGAGATTGGTAATCCTCTTGACCCGGGTCCGGAGACCTCCGATCACCAGTTCCCCGTTCCCCGGCCATTTGTCGCACCAATAGTATGCGTTTTTCCCTTTCAGGGACCACCCGGGTCGGGACGACGTCGGCATCCACTCCGCGTCCGTGGAGTCGACCCGGATCATCTTGCCGTACAGGGCGTCGCCATGCCGGTCCGTCCACTTGCCGATTGCCTTGAGCCGCTCGACCGCCTCGCTCGGAACCGATCCGTCCGGCTTGGGCCCAATGTTCAGCAGCAGGTTCCCGTTGAATGCGGCGCACTTGTTCAATAGTTCGATCACCTCGCGGTTGGGCCGCCAGTCGATTGCGCTGGGCATGTACCCCCATGAGCCATTGTAGGTCATGCAGGCTTCCCAGCCTCGTGCCTTGCCGGGAGGCTCCGGTTGAACCGTCTCCTCGGGCGTGCCGAAGTCTTCCGGGAGAATGGAGCGATTGTTGATGAGGATGTGCGGCTGAAGCTTTCGCGCCATGCGATTCATCTTTGCGCTTTCCCATAGCTCCGGCGTTGCAAGCGGCCACGGCACATCGTACCAAAGGATGTCGATCTTTCCGTAGTTTGTCATTAATTCCCGGACGCAGCCTTGGGTGAAATCGAGAAACCGGCGGCGAGCCTTCGCGTCCCGGGCGCACCGCGCGCCATCGGGGTGATGCCAGTCCATGAGCGAATAGTAAAAGCCTATTTTCAGCCCCTCTTCCCGGCAGGCCTCGACGTACTCCCGGACGAGATCGCGTCCAGGACCGGTCTGCACCGCGTTGTACCGGGTCTGCCCGGTGTCCCACAGGCAGTATCCCTCGTGGTGCTTGGTGGTCAGCACCATGTACTTCATGCCGGCTGCTTTTGCCAAGCGCGCCCACTCGCGCATCGGCCGGGGTTTCGGCTTGAACCGGCCGGCCAGGTTCACGTATTCCCGCTTGGGAATCCGTTCGCGGTTCATCACCCACTCATGGCGGCCGATTATAGAGTACAGGCCCCAGTGCACGAACATCCCGAAGCGGGCTTTGTTCCACCACTCCATGCGCTGTCCCCGGGCGGCAACAACTTCTGACGGTTTACCGGCTGGCATTGGAGATCCTCCTCTTTCAGATTTACCTTCTACGCCCCTGCGTATTCCCAAACGTATTTCTTCTCGCAGGCGGGGCAAGTCCCACGCCCAAAATTGCCCGCGGAGTTCCGCCGAAAAAAGTCTTCGATCGAGGACGCGAAGCTGTTGTCATCACACACATTTTCACTGCGAACAGACCGGGGCAGGCCGTCCATCTATTCCGATCTTTCGCCGTGTTTCGGCCTGGTTTGCGGGAACACCCCCACATGATCCCTCCACGGGTGGAAGCAGAACAAATTCTCGCCTTGCGATCAAGGTCGATTGCTCGATACCCGGAGTCGCGAACGACCTCATCGGCATCGACCGGGACTGGTATCGAAGCAGGGCCACCCCGTAGCGTTTCCCCTTGATCTCGGCCACCCGATCGGGGATCGTTTCCTGCAACCGAAGGGGGTTGCCATGCAACTTGCAGGATACAGCTATACGTGGGGGCCGATCACTCAACCGCGAGAAATAGACTACGCAAAGCTGTTTCAGTGGTACCGGGACCGGGATATCAGGACCATCGAACTCTACGATCCCTGGATTGAGGACAAGGGCGAAGACCATGTCCAGATGATTGTTGACACGCTCGCGGCGTATGAAATGGATCCCCGTCTCTGTGATGTGAATTGCCACGTGGTGTCCCGGGATGCGGCCGAGCGGAAGGCTGGCGGAGACCGGTTTCGGGACCGCCTGCAGGTGATGAACCGGATTGGGGTCAAGATCGCCTTGATTTTACCCTCGCTGCCCGACTACGAGACGGACTTTACCGCGGATGAGTGCCACGAATGGCTCAACACGGCACTGAACGAGAGCCTGCCGCTGGCAAAGGAGCTGGGCATTACCCTGATGATCGCGAATCTCGGGTTCCGCGGGGATATTTATGGCCAGGCCGAATGGGTGGTGGAGACCTGCAAGGCGATGCCTGACATCAAGATGGTTTATGATGTCGGTAATTTCAGCATGGCGGGCGTCGATCCCGTGGAAGCGCTCGACAAGGTGTTTCCCTACATGATCCATGTGCATTTCAAGGACTGGATCACCTACGACAATGAGATTCCCGGGGAAAACTGGTTGGGGGCCGGCGGCAAGTGGTATCAGGGATGCCGCTTCGGCGAAGGCATTGTGCCGATCAAGGCCGCGGCGGATCGTCTGAAGGAACTCGGCTACGACGGACACGTCTCCCCTGAGTACGAGGGACCGGGCGACCCGTACGAATACATGAGCCAGGCGTTGGAATACTCCAGGGCGCTCATTTCCTGAACGTGGCAAATCCTCCATTTCCCCAGTTCGGCTCGAAATTGTGCGACCGGATGACCGTTGTGTGGTCCCGCGAGGGCGAGTGGGGTCCGTTCCGGGTTTCCGGCATCCAGCCGCTTCCGCTGCATCCCGCCGCCCACGCACTCCAGTTCGGAAGCACGATCTTCGAAGGGTTCAAGGGGTTCCAGCATTCCGATGGTTCGGTACACGTATTCCGGATGGACCGGCATATCGATCGGTTTCGAAACAGCGCGGCGATGCTCCATCTCCCGGAGCCACCCGCGGGCCTGCTCCGTGAAATGGTGCGTGCGGTGATCGCCGCGAACCGTGACGCGATTCCGCCGGCACCGGAGGCCCTGTACCTCCGCCCGGTGATGATCGGCACCTCTCCCATTGTTGCCGGCTCGGCGTTTCCGTCTCCCGAGGCATGCCTGTATGTCCTGGCCAGCCCGGTGGGAGACCTCTTCACCGGCGGTGCGCGTCCCCTGCGGATCGTGGTGGATGATGTTCACACGCGCGCGACATCCCAACTCGGCGCGGCGAAGTCCGGCGCGAATTACGCCGCTGGACTCGGACCGATCCTGGCCGGCAAGCGCGAACACGATGCGGACCAGGTGCTGTTCGCGCCGGGGGACGATGTGCATGAAGCCGGTGGCGCGGGGTTTCTTCTGTTGAACGACGACAAGATCATGACGCACCACCTCGACGGTTCCTTCCTTCCCAGTGTAACGCGGGATTCCATCCTGACGCTGGCTCCCGATCTTGGATACGAGCCGGTGGAGCGAGGCTTCTCGGTCGATGAACTCCTGACGTGGAGCCGTGACGGGGAGGCCGCCCTGTGCGGCACCGCCGCGGTTCTCTCCGGCGTGGGCACATTCATTTGCCGTGGAGCGGAGCACACCGTGGGATCCGGCGGAATCGGGCCGAATACGATTCGAGTGAGGAAGGCGCTTACGGACATTCAATACGGTGTGGCGGAGGATCGCCACGGCTGGCTTACAGACGTTTCAACGTGACTTTCATCCGCACCTGAACCAGATTCTTCCCCGGGAGTACGTATGACAACCGACAAGATTTCCCCCGAAGTCATTGAGGCGCTGAAGGAATTCGACAGCCCGACGATCATGAATGCGATCGAAAAGTTCGCTGTGCGCCATCGCATCAAGGGGTATGCGGGGCTGGACCTGAAATGCCTGTTTCCCCAATACCCGCCGATGGTGGGCTACGCGGTCACCGCGATTTCCGATACCACGTGCCCCGACCCGGTCAAGCCCGATGGCTTTGACGAACTCCTGGATCGCATTGCGGAAGCGCCCAAGCCGTGTGTCTACGTGGTGCAGAACGTGGGGCACGACCGGAGCCGGTCCTGCTTCGGGGGCGATATGACGGCAACCGCGCTTCAATACCTGGGTGCGGTCGGTTTCGTGGCGGACGGTGGCATCCGAGATTGCCGCGGCATCGGTGAGAATGCGCCTGGATTCCAGGTGTTCTCCTCCGGCTTGGTGGTCTCGCACGGCCAGGGGGCGATCCTGGACTTTAACGTCACGGTGAACGTCTGTGGCCTGACTATCGAGCCGGGCGACCTGCTGCACGGCGACGAGAACGGGCTTCTTACCGTTCCTCGGGAAATTGCCGCTGAACTCCCGGAGAAAGCGCAGGAGGTTTGCGCCCTGGAGAAACCGTTGTTCGAAGCCCTCAAGAAGCCCGGCATGTCCGTGGACGAGATCAAGAAGGTGCTGAACGTGCACTAGTGGGTGTTCTCGATGTCTAGCGTTCCCCCCATTCCCCCTGGATCATCGGATATGCGCCTCCCCGGGGAACTTCGGGAGGCGTTTCATGACCACCTGACGCATCTGCGGGGCCGGTTTGAGGCGCGAGGCTGGGGAGGCCGGGCCGGTTTCGGCGAACGCCCCGCAGTCGTCGTGATCGACCTCGCGCTGGGCTGGACGCAGGCCGATCAGCAGATGGGCAGCGACATCGATCCGATCGTGGAAGCCGCCTGCGGTGTCCTTGCCGCTGGTCGCGCCGCCGGACTGCCCATCTTTTTTACCACCAGCTACGTGGACCCCGCGGAACCCCCCACGCCCCAGTCGAGGAAACTGGAAGTTCGGGTGACTCCCGATACGAGTTCGGTCTACGACCTGGATCCACGCCTTGGCCGGCGGGACGACGAAAAAATCATCTACAAGAAATACGCTTCGTGCTTCAAAGGAACCAACTTCCAGGAAATGCTTTGCAGCCTTCATGTTGACACCCTCATTGTGACCGGCGTGAGCACCAGCCATTGCGTGTACGCAACCTGTCGCGATGCCGCGGACAGCTATCATGTGATTGTTCCCAGGGAAGCCGTCGGTGAACGTTGCGAACTGATGCACGAGACCAATCTCCTCGATATCGACATGGAACTAGGGGATGTCATGCCGTGCGCGGATGTCGTGAGCCACCTTCAAGCGCTCCGGACAGAAGGTTCCTGACGCCCATGCTTCCCATGAACGTCGTCGAACTGACCAAGCAGCTGATCTCCATTCCCGCGGAGAGCCGGTACAGCAACCGGGCGGTCTCGTTCTTCCTCTCTACGCTGATGGCCGAGCGTTGTTTCCAGGTCGTGGAACTGACGTTCTGGGACGACACCGAGGAAATGTTGAGCCTCGTTGCCCGTCGTGGACGGGGAGCTGGGGGGCTCGGATTGCTGTGCCATTCGGACACCGTGCCAGGAGGGGACGACTGGGAGCCATTCAGCCCGCATGTCGAGAACGGCCGGCTGTATGGAAGGGGAAGTTGTGACATGAAAGGAGCGCTGGCCGCGTCCCTCGTGGCCGCGTCGCGTGTTTCTGAAAATGTGTTGCAGCACCCGGTCTGGGTCATTGTTGCCTCGGATGAAGAGGCTGGCCTGCGGGGCGCGCAGAAGGTAGTCGCCGAGTCCAGGATGTTCCTCGAGTCCCCGCCGCGCTACGGCGTCGTTTGCGAGGCCACCGGAATGCTCACCGTGTATGCCCACAAGGGGGTCGTGAATTTCCTGGTAACCGCGCACGGGGTCTCGGCACACTCCAGCACCGGGAAAGGGGAATCCGCGAGCCTCAAGATCGCGCCATTCCTTGCGGAGATGGCGGAGTTGAAGGGTCGGTTCGACTCGGAGGATCGCTTTTTGAATCCGGAATTCGATCCCCCGTCCAGCGGCCTCAACCTCGTTATCAATGACTGGAGCACGGCGCACAACGTCACCTCGGCGCGGACGGATTGCAGAATCTGTTTCCGGGCCATGCCAAATGCGGCGGTGGACGAGGCGATCGCGCTGATTGAGGAGAGCGCCCGCCGTTACGATCTTGACGCCACTCTCCAGGTGAAGCTGGACCCGTTCTGCGGCGACCGGGAGTGTACGCTGTCCGGGGCGGCCTGCAGGGTGACCGGTGCGGCTGCCGCTGTAAACGTGCCCTACGGCACGGAGGCCTTTATTTACCAGCATCATCTCGAGGCCGTCGTTTTGGGGCCGGGCAATATTGCGCAGGCGCATACCGCCGGTGAATTCATCGACGTCGGAGAGCTTGAGGCCGCGGTCGAGGTTTACGGCGCTTTGATCGACGAGTTCTGCGCCGCGGAGTGAACCCGGGTGCTTCCTGGCCCTGTGGGATCAGGCCATCAGCGCGTGTGTGCTCCGGAGTTAAACAAGGCAGCGGGTTGTCATGACCATGCCCCTGACCGACGGAGGCGCGGATGACGAATCGAAGATGTCTTCAGGAAGCCTTGAGCGCCTAGCCCCGTTTCACCAGCGGATGACGGGCTTGATGATCTTGTCGGGCTCGGCGTCCACCCGGCGGTAGGCTTCATCGGCCTGATCCACGTCGAAGGTCTCGGAGACCATGACTTTCGCGTTGAACGTCCCTTCATCGATCATGTTCAGGATATCGGAACGGATTCCGGGGGAAGCCCCCACGCAACAGGCAAAGGTCAGGCTCCGGGTCCAGATCGTGTTGCACAGATCGATCGTGATCGGCTGGAGGTAGAGCCCGGTCCCGAGAATGGTTCCTCCGGGCCGCACCATTTCCATCGAGGCGTGCAGGCATTCGATGGATCCGGTCGTGTCATGCACGACGGCGGGTCCGCCGTTGGTCAGTTCGGCGATGGGATCGATCAGTTCGTTTGAACTGCCGCAGACCGATTCGGCCCACCCTTCGCGTCGAGCGATGTCCGCGCGCGCCTCGACTGCGTCGGCCACAATGACGCGCGCGCCCATCTGGTTCAGGAATTGGCAGGCTGCGAGGCCCATCGCGCCCTGGCCCAGGACCACGACCGTCGTGCCGGGTCCCACAAATGAAAGCTTGTTCCGGATCCCGTTCAGGGCGACCGTGGACAACACGGTCATGGCCGCCTCTTCGTCGGAGACGCTGTCGGGAATCTTTGCCGGTTCCACCGAGTCGTCATCGTGTACAATCGATTTGCTGTAGTGGCCGTATTCGGCCTGCCCGCCCCACGCTGAGCAGAATCCCTCGAACTCCGGGGCC
>CAZTAB010000445.1:0-6860 GCA_964611475.1 uncultured Verrucomicrobiota bacterium
GGGCATTGTGGCCGGGCTTTATCGCGGAGGTCGCGCCAGCATCCCGCGCCGTGCCGTTTGCCATGCGCGCGGTCTGGCGCAAGTACCTGGGTTCGGAGGAGGTGTCAGACCTTCTGGATCTGCCCGCCGGGCACGTTTTCGATGTCGACGACTACAACCGGATTGCGGACACCCGGTACACATCCATGTTTCAAGCGCCCTTTCCGGTCCCGGCGGATGCTCCAGCCGCGCTGCAGGATCTATGGCTGCGGTTTCTGGAGACGCGGTATCCGATCCGGTTGATGCACCTGGGGGTGACCCCGGAACTGGAGTCCCGGTATCACGAGTTCCTTCGCAGCCGGTTCCGCGATCTGGAGACCGTGAACCGGCTGCTGCAGACGAGCCGTAGCCGGTGGGAGGATTTTCCGCTGCATGCGGAGCTCCCTCCGGCCGAAGGCGGCGTGGGGGAACGCGACCTGTGGGTGGATTTTGTAAAGTTTCTTCCGCTTCAGGATCGTATGCCCGATTCCTCCGAGCACGCCTGGCAGAGGTTCCTGCTGGAAACGTACGGGTCGGTGGCGGCCGTGAATGAAACCTACGGGTGGGATCTGGGCCGCATTGAGGAGGCCTTTCCCCCGTTTGACATCGCCTATGCCATCACCTTTCTGGAGAACGAGCACTCATTTGTCCTCGATTCGCTGGCGAGCAATTATCGCGCGGTCGGGAACTTTCTTCGATACCGCGGCCGCGCGATCGTGGTGACGTTCATTCTGGTGTCCCTGGCGATCCTCGCGACGCTGACGATCAATCCGATGGCAGCCTACGGGCTTTCGCGTTTCGCGGTCCGGGGAAAGGACAAGATTATTCTCTACCTGGTTGCGACCATGGCGTTTCCCGCAATGGTAAGCGCCATTCCGGCGTACCTGTTGATGCGGGATCTGAATCTGTTGAACACGTTTTTCGCGCTGGTTTTGCCATTCGCCGCGAACGGAATGTCGATTTTTATTCTGAAAGGGTTTTTCGACAGCCTGCCCCGGGAATTATACGATGCGGCCACCATCGACGGGGCGGGCGAGATGCAGATTTTCCGGCGTATCACGATGCCGATGATGAAGCCGATCCTGGCCATTCAGTCGCTGTACGCCTTTCTCTGGGCATACAACTGCTGGGAGTGGGCACTGATCATTTGCCAGAAGCAGAGCATGTGGACGCTGGCGGTATGGCTTTTCCAGGCCGACACCCAGTGGTGGGCCTCCACGCCATGGATCTCCACGGCCGGCTACGTGGTCGTTTCGATACCGACGCTGATCGTTTTCCTGTCCTGCCAGAAGATCATCCTTCGCGGGATCATTATTCCATCGATGAAATGAGCGCTGGCAACCCCACGATCAAGCCCGAAAGGCGATTTCTTATCCGTCACTCCCAGCAACCTTCGGTGTAGGGTTCCCGTTGAAAAAGTTTTTGCCTGTCGGGATTTGCGATTTCCAACCATTCAGGAGGGATGGGCTGTGTGAATCGATGGAAGGGTCCCGCCTCCTTGAACATGTAGTTCACACAGATGCAGTACGGCCGTGGAGAATCCAATGGCTTCGGAGAGACAGCCTGAAACGTTCTGCCGTTCCGGTATCCGCAAGCCGATGAGAGGTGCTGTGAATCCGGCGCATATGCTGAGAATCTTTTCCCTTGCATCGCTGCGGTGGTTAAGGAAGTCTGTCGCGCGAATCCGATGCGTCACAAAACGAAAGAAGTGGAGGGTACGCGTCTCCAGCGCTTCCAGAAGACGCTTGCCCGACCGCCGAGCCCATGATCGCCGATACCCGCCTGGATCGTTTCAACCCGCTCTCGCGAATCCTCTTCTTCGACGATTTCGATGAAGGGATCAATGGGTGGTGCGAGCTTCTGGGCAACCATGACAACAACCTCGACAATGTCAAGGTCCGGACCCGGGATCCACGGCCGGCTCAGCTCAGTTCCTGTTCCTTCTTTGACATCGGAACCCACGGTAGTGTAGACGGCGTGTATGCGCTCAAGCTCGCAACGCGGCCGCGGCCCTTCCACATGGCCCAACTCATCAAGCGGATGACCTACGTGAAGCGCGGACCGGTCCAACTCGAGACCTATTTCACCTATAAGGCCGAGGCGGTCTTCGACGATTCCATCCAGACTCCCAGACAATGGGACGGCAACACCCATCCGGTGGAATCGATGTTCGGGGAGTTCACCATCAGCAACGACGTGAACGACGGGCCCGACGGAGAGCGCCACCACGGCGTGCTTCGCTATGTCAATGCCGACCGGCAAGGCAATCTGGTCCACAAGTGGATGTATAAAACTTCGCTCCAGGTGACCACCCGGATGCAACTGCAGGGCGTGCCGGCCCCGGAAGACTGGCATACGGTAAGCCCTGATGATTGGGAAGAAATCCCCGGGGGTCATTTTTCTCTGTGCCACAACGAGGTGCCGACCAAGATCAACTGGCATTATCTCCGCTGGAAGTTTGACACCGAGACCCGGCGCCACGTGGATCTCCAGGTGAACGACCGCGTGATGGACCTGCGGGAGATCCCCGTGCCGGTCTACCCGGACACCTACCACAGTTGCGACCGGCTCCTGAACTTCATTTTCGATGTGCGTACCTACATGCCGGTCAGGAATTTCCTGTTCCTGGATTCGGTGCTGGTATCGGTGGACTGGTGATTTGCAGGATGCAGGATGCAGGATGACAGGTTCAGAACATATGTGGCGGGTGAGGGCACGACATGTTACGTAGATCCCATACTGCGGTACTTGAGAAGAACGAGGTCTTTTCCGAGAACTTCGCTACGGAGCCGTATGAGTGCGGGTGGGCGAGCGAGGCCATCTGGTTCGTCCGCGTGCTTGAGGCGGGCCCAGGCACCTCCTTGAATGCCCAGGCCCAGGTTTCGCCAGACGGGTTGTTCTGGTGCGACAAGGAGGATCCAACCCTGACGATTTCGGGCACGGGGCTTGCTCATCTCCCGCTCCGAAACTTCGGCGCATGGCTTCGCCTTAGGGGCGAGCTCGGTGGCGAGAATCCGTCGGCGAAGGTGTTGATCTATCTTTCGCTGAAGGAGTGAGTGTGCCCAGGTGAATGATGTGTTCCCCCACGACACCGGGGTCTATCCGCCCCGGACGCACTTGTTCCTCGATGACTTCTACATACGCGAGATGAGCGGCGTGTGCCGCGTCCTGGCCAAACCGGCCGCGGTCGGGAATGGCGGCCCGGTGCTGGAACCGGAGCAACCCTGGGAAGGCGTGGGCCTCATCGGGCGGAACGGCATCCTGTATGACGAAGACGAGAAGTGCTTCAAATGCTGGTACCCCTGCCACGACCCGATGCTTCCGGACACGCTGGTGAAGTCGAAGCGGCGCTGGGCCTACGCGGTCAGTGCCGACGGCATTAACTGGGAGCGACCGTCACTGGGCCTGACCGACTATGCCGGGTCGACCGACAACAACCTGATCCATTTCGAGAATGCGGATGAAATTGTCGGGCTCCTCTGGACGGTGGCGAAGGATCCGCGCGAACCGGACCCGGCAAAGCGCTACAAGGCGATCGGCATGGACCGTCACGCGGTGCGGCCCGGTGAAATCACCTGGACCGGACCCGATGGCGAGGATGCGTGGTACGAAGAATCGGGGCGCCATTTCGGTTGCGGTGTCTTCGTCGGATACTCGCCCGACGGGTTGACCTGGCGACTGAAGGAAGGCTGGGCCGGCTCCGGTGCGTTGATCATGGATGGTTCGATCCTCCACGGGTACGACGACCGCATTCGCCAATGGGTCCTGTGGCAACGTCCTCGCATCATGCCGAAATACAGGGCCATCGGGGTCAGTTTTTCACCCGACTTCGAGACCTGGTCGTTCCCCGAGTTCGGATTGGTTCCCGACGAGAAGGATCCCGGCAAGGCCCAGTTTGACGCCTTGAGCAGCATGGCGTCGCCTGATGGTGGATACATTGGTATCCTTGGCGTCACCGGGTTTGTTCTCGAGGACTTCGGGGTGGGTGGTGTCATCCCGCAACTGGTCTATTCGCGGGACGCGCGGGTCTGGACCCGGGTCAGTCGCACGCCCTTTATGCGTCCTTCTGGAGATTCGCCCACGTGGGACGACGGTTGCATCATTGCCTACAACCCCATCCAGGTCGGCGACGAGATCTTTCTTTTCTACTACGGGAAGAATGCGGGTCATATCTGGGGCGATCCCACGTTCGACGGGAAGCGCACAACCCGGTCCGGAATCGGCCTGCAGAAACTGCCTCGGGATCGCTGGTTGGGCCTGGGTTCATGTGCGGACGGTCAGGAGGGCACGGTGCTGACTTCATTGATCAGCGTCTCGCACAACCAACTGCACATTAATGTCGACGCAAAAGGCGGGGCCATCTGGGTCGATGTCCTGGATTATCAAACCGGCGAACCGGTTCCGGGCTATTCATCTCGGGAATGCGATCCGGTTACCGGTGATTCGCTCGACCACATGGTGACCTGGCAGGGAAACGGCGACCTCAGCCCCATCATCGGCACGGCGCGGCGCCAGCCCCTCGTGGGCCGGGGGCTGGCCTTCCGGTTTACGATGCAAGACGCTACGCTCTATGCATTTATGTGCTAAAGTTGATTCTTGGATGTAACGTGTCCTATAGCTAGGAGCATGGGGAATGACCCCGAAAACAGACAACTGCTTGTCCGCCGTAGCCTTGGCGAAGGCGGAACAACCGAAAACCTGGAGTAGATGTTTATGCACACCGCCTTCGTAATCGGTTTTGGCAACATGGGCTCGAAATGGGCCGAGGCGATTGCCGCACACCCGCAATGGTCCCTGGTGGCAATTTGTGAGCGCGATCCCGAGCGACGCTCACTTGCCGCGGCGCAGTTCCCGGATGCCCGAATCACCGACAAGGAATCTGAAGTACTGGATGCGGAGGATATCGAGGTCGGCGTCCTCTGCACGCTGGCCGACTCCCGGCCCGATCATATTCGACGATGCCTGGCGACGGGGAAGCACATCATCGCGGAAAAGCCCCTCGCCTCCAGCGTGACCGCCGAAGATGTCCTGTTGTCTGAAATTGAACAGAGCGATCGCCTGGTCGCGGTAAACCTGTTCAATCGCAACGCATGGTATCACCACGAGATTCGAGAATTCGTTGATGAGGGGGAGATCGGCAAGCTGGGCATTGTGCGCGTCAGCCACATGACCCCGGGGCGCCTGCCGAAGGACGGTCACGAGCCCGAGGGTCCCTGCTTCCACGATTGTGGGATGCACTATGTCGACGTGGCTCGGTGGTATGCCGGCAGCGAATACGACCAATGGCATGCGCAGGGCGTGCGTATGTGGTCCGAACCGGAGCCCTGGTGGGTGGCGGTACACGGCACATTTCAGAACGGCATCGCGTTCGAAATCACTCAGGGGTTCATGTACGGGCAGATGGCAAAGGACTGGGTGATGCGCTGCTACTTCGAAGCCATTGGCACCCTGGGAGTCGCTCGGTTCCATCACAATGGTCAGAACGTGCACCTCGAGATGCATGGTGTGAACCGAACTGTCAGAAAGGACGGACTTTATGGGGGGAAGAAGCTCGATGTCATGATCGATACCTTTGCCCGATCCCTGGAGGCGGGCCGGAACCTCGGACTTCCCGCCGCGGCCGATGCCGTGGTTGCATCCAGGACTTCGCAGCAAATGCACGATGCCGCCGCCGCCGCCCGCCCGCCCTGCATCGGGTCGGAGCAAGAAATAAAATTCATTGCCGCCAACAAGCCGACCTGGGAGTAGAGAAGCGTTTCTCGATGCCCCCTGTTTAGTGCGACAAGAGAGCAGCCAATCGGGGAACGAGCTGGCTGGTGATCTGGGTCATTGCGGCGTCCCCGGGGTGGGCGAGGTCCGCGGTGTAGCCGTCGATGTCTTTCAGAAGATCAGCCCCTTCGACCCAATGCAGATTGGGGTGGGGGGATTGTGTGACGAGGTCGCGTATGGCGGTTCGGTATGCGTCGGCCACTTCCGCCTGGTGGGGACCAGCGATATCGCGACACAGTTCGGCAAAGTAGGGAAAGGGAACGATACAGACCACGGGTCTTGCCGGGTTCGTTCCGGCGATCCGGTCGATCATGTAGGCGGCACGTTCTCGAAATGTATTCGCGCTGAATCCCGCACCGATCATGTTGACGGCGATCTCGAGCGTGGCGATATCCCAACCGTCCAGGTCGGCAATGTAGTCGGCCATGGCCGGTTCGCAGTAGCAGGAGCCCGCACACCCGAGATTGATGTGATCCATACCCAGCCGCCGGGCGGTTTGGGCGCCAAAGGCAAGGTGCGCGGCCGAGGCGCTGCACCCCTCGGTGATGGACGTGCCGTAGGCCAGGTACGTGCGTGCTGGGAGTTGCTCCCCGGGAGGTGGCCGCAGGCCGGCGCCTTGAATGCCGTGGAAGTGAACAACGCCGTGCTTGTCGAGTCCACGGAGTGTCAGGCGCCAGATCTCGGGTGAAAATCCTGAACTTCCCGCGGTTCGATCCTTCAGTTGTCGAAGCCGCTCGGGGTACACGAGACGGATGGATTCGGGTTCCGTTCCGATCCGGTGTCGTTCCGCTAGCTGGAAACCGCCCCAAAACGGGATCAACTCACAGGCGGTGGTGGGGCAGGAGAGGGTGATTTCCACCTCAGGGCCGTCGCTAAGGAAACGTACTTCCGCGCCGGCTGGCGCGAGCATGCGTTCGGCGGATTTATCGGCCAGTCCCGCTCGAACCCGTTCCGGCACTCGCTGCAGGCGAAGACCGGTGTGGTGTTCGACTTCTTTCAGCTCCGCAATGCCGTGGAAGGAGACATGGCTGTGGATGACGGCGCACATTGGATGAGCGGTGTCTACGCGTTAT
>CAZTAB010000446.1:0-7123 GCA_964611475.1 uncultured Verrucomicrobiota bacterium
TCTTTCCCCAATCAACCCGCGCGAAGTTGGCAGGGTCCCGGTCCGGATTGTTCAGGAAATGAACCTCCCATCCACCATCCAGCAGATACCTGACGACTTCAGCAGCATCCCGTTCCGGGTGAAAACCGGCTAGATCGTGCAGTCGTATCACGGGAAGCGTGCCATAGACATCCAGGGTGTTGCGCAGCTCGCGGTTACAAAGAAGAACCGAAGCCTCTCCCGACTCCTGCTCAATTTCCCGCGTCAACGCGACCGCGTCATCATACAAAAACGGGGGGGTGCCGGGAACGGGCCATGGCGGAGGTTTTGCCGCAAGAAGAACCAGGGGGATCAACGGGACCCAAAACCGGTAGAGTTCGATGCCCGGAACCGGCCGCACGGCCCATGTCACGAGGTGAACCAATCCAAGCGCACAATAAAAACTGAGGGGAATATGCGCAAAATACGAGTGTCGGAAGTCGGCATTCCCCCAGGGCACATAGAGTGCAACATGAATAGCAAGGAGCAAACCCATCACGTGAACCAGTGTAGTCCGGCGACCCACGACGACCCCAATGAGGGCGAGGATGCCAAAGACGAAGAGCAGGGCGACGCCATACTCCGCGTAGTACTGCTCCGCGTAACGCCTTGCGGTAACAGGAATGTTTCCCGGGGACCAGCCTGCCTCCGGCCCCATTGACAATGCTCCCGCGGTCGCCCGCATCATCTGCAAACTTCGAAACGGATTCCCCGTGAAGCAGGTGTTCTGGAGCAGGAGCGGCAAACAGCCCGCGATCCCCGAGGAAACATACACACCCCCCACGCGGACCGTTGAGGCCAACTCGAACGGCCTGCGACAGAAGACGATGAAAAGGCCGATCACAAACGCGTAGACAACGTTGGCCTCCTTGACCGCACACGCGAAACCAAGCAGAACGCCAGCGGTTGCCACAGACCTCAACCGGCCAGACGAGGCGTACCGGGCCACTGCCCATGCCGCACCGAGGACACACAGGTAGAAAAGCGGCTCGCGCCATGTATGAGCAAGCTGCAGAAGCGTATCGTCACGGCTGGACTGTGACGCCACGAGGATGAGGATTGAGCAGCCGGCAACAGACAATGCCACGGTGTCCCGCCCCATCCGATCCCACAGGAACATGCCTACAAGGAGGAACAAAAGCGCCAACAGCACGATATTCAACTTCATCGCCAGCCAGAGCCCCCCGACGGTCCAGGCAACGGCAAGCGCCAGGGGGTATCCAACTGCAATCGTGAACACGGTACGACCGTCGGCCGTAACGTGGGTGTTCCAAATTGGACCCTCAATCAGCTCCTCGTTCTCAAAAAGCTCCTCAATTGTGTTGGCCAATAGACCCGTCATTCTCACGTCCCCCCCCCTAAGCTCTTTCGCAAACATGAGATAGGAATAAGAGTCGGACCTGATGACGGCCGAGTGATTTGCCGAAAGGAGAAATACGATCTGGGCGACCGAAAGGAGAATCACGATCAAACTGAGCACAAACGGCAGACGGGAGGCACCAAGAACCCGGCGCAAGCTCGCGGTTGGGTCGGGACGATTGTGACCCACACCTGTATCCGGGGCGGTCATGAAGTGATTTTCCCAAACGCAGTCACATATCTGGCGGTGATGGCATCCCAGGAAAACTGCTTGCGCACGCGAGCAGCCGCGGCAGTCGCAAGCCGAATCCTGAGCCCTTCATCCGTCAGGCCTCGAGTCACTGCTTCACAGAGCCCATCGTAATCCCCAGGCTCCACGAGCAACCCCGTTTCGCCGTGCAGGACGGCTTCCGGAATACCACCGATGCGCGTAGACACACACAGAGAGCCCGCAAGCGCCGCTTCCAGGAAGACAATCCCGAACCCTTCGGCATCCCCGGGCATGCGAACCGCAGGGAGGACAAAGACATCCGACCTGAAAAACAGTTTCACGACCTCCTGATACGGCAGCATGCCGGTCAAGATGACATGATCCGAAAGATCCTTTCGCTGAACCATTTCCTCGACAGGGGCGCGTACCTTTTCGCGGTGCACAAGCGACACGACAGCGTCGTCCCCCGCAATGACAAGGGTCACATCGGGAACCTTCTTTACCAGCTTCGGCATCACATGCTCGACGAACTCGAGCAGACCCTTCCGAGGCACCAATCGCCCCACGCTGAGGACCACGTTCCGGCCCTCCAGTCGCCTCATCAGCTCTTCGGCACAATCGTCCGGATCTGATTCGAAATCTTCGACAGCCACGCCAGGTGGAACAATTTCGATTCTTTCGGCACGTACGCCAATGCGTAGCAGAAGATCCCGGGTCGATCTGCTGATGGCAAGAATCTGGGGAACCCTCCGAAACAGCACCCGGCTGAACGGCCGATACACCACGCCCGGATACACCAGGTCGCAGCCATACGCAATCATGGTCAGCGGCACGCGATATAGTTTCGAGAGGATCAACCCGATCCAAACCGTGACCACACTCCCGCAGAATATAAGTTCCGGCCGGTTCGTCCGACACTGCCTGAATCCACACGCCAGCGCAAACAAGAGGTATCCCACAAGACCCCGCCGCACAGCGCGGTGCACAATGTCCCGAGGTGCCGCGTCAGGGGCAGCGGAAGTCACGACTTCCACAGAGTGTCCCGCCCGCAACAGCCCCATGAACAATTGGCTGATATGGGTTTCGACGCCTCCCACAGCAGGGGGAAAATTCCATGACAGGATCAGGATCTTCATGTCCACAGCATCTTTGCACTGTCTAACTCGGTCCTGCGCGTGTCAAGAGTGACAGCATCGCCGAACCGACCTTCACGCTTTACATTCCCAGCGACCTCCAGCTTGACTATCGCCATCGCGTCCGGAGAGGTCCAGGCCACAAGAAAGGATCATGCGATCTTTGACATGGCCGAAGTGTCCCCTGCACGGGGACCGGATTCGCCCTCCGGAACTTCTGGCCGCCTGAACCGCAAACCGGGTTTCCCTCGTGTTTTCCCGCCTGCACGAGGAGGACAGGGTGGGACTCTTCTCGCGTGACGTAAAAGCCCAGAGTGAAGGAACGGAAAATCGGACATCGTCGCCGCTGACAATGGTGTATGAACCGATCCGTGGATTGAACCACCACAGCATTTCCCGAACCAATCCAGGGCTACGACCAAGCGTCACGAACCGGAACCGAATCCGCAGACCACCAATGGGCGGGCAGGAAAAGCATGGACAACCCACTCTCAGGATCTTGCGACGTACATTCCCAAACTTCCTCTTGAGAAGGACCTCGCAGGCCTGCAGGACGGAGCCGTAAATTTCCAGTCGCACATGGCAGGCCCGGGATGCACCCCCTGTGCGGATCAAACTCCCGAGTCCCGATCCCGAAGCCCCGGCGGGCGAGCCCGGAACCGCCCCGGCAAGCTCTTCAAGTCCTCGATGGCCATGTAGGCGCTGGGAACCAGGACCAGGATGATCCCCGTGGAAAACAACACGCCGAATCCCAGCGAGATCGCCATGGGCACCATGAACCGTGCCTGCATCGACGTTTCGAATATCATGGGAGCCAGCCCAAAAAAAGTGGTAAGCGACGTTAACACAATGGGGCGGAAACGGCGGATGCCCGCTTGGTGCACTGCGTCAAACGGATTCATGCCAAGCTTTTCCCTATTCTTGTTGGCTTCCACGATAAGGACCAACGAATCGTTCACAACCACCCCGGCCAACGCAATGATTCCGAACATGGAAATGATGCTCAATCCGTATCCAAGCAGCAGATGTCCGATCAGGGCCCCCACAATTCCAAAGGGTATGGCGAGCATCACAACAAAAGGCTGAGCATAACTTCGGAATGGAAGAGCCAGCATGGCGAAGATGGCAAACAGGGCCACCCCGAAGCCCACAAACAACGCGTTCAAAGATTCGCGCTGGGAACGTTGTTCGCCCTCGAACGAGTACGAGAGCCCGGGATATCTCCGCACAAGCTCCGGAAGCAGTCTACCGCGGACATCTGCGAGAATCTCATTCGCATTTGCCATCGTCTCCTCGACATCCCCTGTAACCGAGACGATGCGGCGCCCCTCGCTCCGATTAATTTCCGTGTAGGCGCGACCGTCCGTCGAATCCGCCGCCTGGGAGAGGGCGATTTCGGAACCGTCGGGAGTCCTGAGGATCAATTCCTCCACCGTATACAACCGTCTTCGCTCCATCTCCGGCAGGCGAACGAGAACTTTCACCTCGTTTCGTCCGCGCTGTTGCCTCAGCGCCTCAGCACCATAGAATGCAGCCCGCACCTGGTTCGCCAGATCGAACGCGGTCATTCCCATGCTTCTCGCTTCCGGGCGCAATGTGAAGCTCTTCTGCGGCTTGCCGGTCGATACCCCGTCATTCAGATCCACAACGCCCGCATAATTCTGCATCGATTTGGCAAGCTCGTGCGCGGCGGTTTCAAGGACCTGGCGATCGGCATGGGACATCTGAATGTCGATCGGGTTTTCTCCCGACGCGTCAATCGACCCGGCGAATGCGATATTCTCCAGACCCGGCAAATCCCCGACATGCCGACGCCAGCTTTTGCTCAGTTCCACCCCGCTGACATCCCTCTCATCGGCAGGGACGAGGAATATCTGTACCGAGACAAGGTGGGTCCCTCGACTTCTCGATTCGCCTCCGCCCGGCCCCTGGATTGCCAAGGGGGCTCCCAATTGGGTGTAGATCCCCTGGGCAATCTCCTCTCCCCCGTGCTCTTCCAGGCTCACCCAGGCAGCCTCGACCAGCTTGGCCTGGACCGCGCGGGTAACCTCAATCGGGACGCCGTACGGCAACGTTGCTTGCACCGTGACGATATCGGAGTCGATTTTCGGAAGGAAGGAGAACTTGATATGCCCCCCCGCGATTACTCCCAGTGCGAGAATCAGGACGGCCGCGGAAACCGAGATGGTGGGATATCGATTCCTCAGGGCAAACTTCATCACCGGACAAAACCGGTTTTGAATCACCCACTCAAGTCTGCGGCCGAACCATCGTTGCGGTGCACCCAGCACCCGCCAGAACGTCCCTTCTCCGCGACCGTGAGCCAAATGAGCAGGCAGGACGAAAAGGGATTCGACCAGTGAAATCAGAAGGACAGGAACCACCACCGCGGGGATCTGCATGAAATATTTTCCGGCAGGTCCCGGCACGAAGAACAAGGGAAGGAAAGCCACGATGTTTGTCAGAACCGCAAAGTGAACGGGCATGTTCATGAGACGGGCCCCCTTCGCGGCAGCGTCGCGCCAGCTCAACCCCTGCTGTTTCTCGTGGTAGACGCTTTCTCCCACCATGATCGCGTCATCCACGATGATCCCAATCGTCACGATGAACGCGAACAGGGAAATCATGTTAATGGACGCGCCAAGCCACGGGATCAGCAGGAAGGCTCCGAGCACCGAAACCGGCAAACCGATCGTGACCCAGAACGCGAGTCGGGGATCAAGAAACAAACCGAGCAACAGCAGGACCAGGATCAACCCCAGCGCTGCGTTCCGCAGCAGCAGATCCATTCGGTCCCGGAAAAAAACAGAGTCGTCCTCCCAGACAGCAAGCTGAACCCCCTCCGGCAACCACTGGTTCCAGGCATCAACATGCGCATGAACCGCCTCCGACACCGTGATCGGCGTCTGATCCCCGACCCGGAAGACGTCAAGCCGCACCGCCGGCAGGCCGTTGTACAACGACTCCTCCCCCGTATCCTCAAACCCCTCCACAAGGGTCGCGATATCGCTGAGATACACCACGGTTCCGTCGTTTCGCGAGACCACCGGGATCTCCGCATACTCGCGTGCGTAGTCTCTCCGCTCCTGTGTCCGCAGCAACACCTCTCCCTGCGCGGTCTTGACGCTACCTGCCGGAAGCTCGAGGGAAGAACGACGAATCAGCTCGGCAACCTCATTGAGCGTGAGGTTGAACTCCCGCAGCTTCCTGGCCGGAATCTCGACGCCGATCTCCAGCGGGGGAACGCCGGAAAACTCGACGAGCGTGATTTCGGGATCGTGAATCAGCTCGTCGCGGATCTGTTCCCCGACCGAATAGAGGACCGTTCGGTCCATCTCTCCGTAAACCAGCAAAGACACCGTCTTGCTGCGGGCCACAATCAGGTTCACCACCGGCCGTTCAGCCTCCTCGGGGAAGGATGTGATCCGGTCAACCGAATTCTTTACGTCCTGGAGAAGCTTGTTCGGGTTCACCCCCGCCAGAAGTTCCGCAGTAACCGCTCCCGCACCCTCCACGGCCGTGCTGGTGACTTTCTTGACGCCATCCAGACCGGCCACCTCCTCTTCGATCGCCAGAAGGATCCCCTGTTCGACTTCCGACGGACCGGCACCAGGGTAGGCAACGCTGATGGTCACCGCGTCGACCTGGACCTGTGGGAACACTTCCTGCCTGATGTGAAAGCTGACCACAAGGCCGCCGACGATCAACACCATCATCAGAAGATTCGCGGCAACCCGGTTGTCCGCCATCCACTCGACGGAACCGACGCGCATTGTGCCCCCCGCGTTCATTCGTGGACTTGCAACGCAACGACCGGCGACGCTTCCTCTCCCGGCAACGACACAGCGTCGTCGTCCAGCACACGCACCTCCATGCCCGGCAACGGCGAGGACAGCGCGCTCACGATCACCCGCACTCCTGATTTCAACCGGTCCTGAACAATAACGTGTTCCTCCGTTCGGTCCAGCACCTGAATTTCCTTCCACTGCAGCAGGCCGTCCTCGTCCACAATCCAAAGCCGTGAATTGTCGCGCAGCGCGGCACGGGGAATGACAAACGCGCCTTCAATTTCCGCCCCCTCGCTCTCCACACGGACATAACTCCCCAACAGAAGAGGCGGAGAGCTTGAGTTTTCATCCCGTTGCAATGGGTCAGGAATCGACACATGAATCCGGGCCAGTCGGCCGTTGGGATCCAAGTCCGGAAGCAGGCGGACAACCCTTCCGTCACGAACGACCAGCGCACCGCTTCCGGAATCGAGAATCACCCGGGCCGGCGAGCCCTCATCGCCGGGATTTTTCGGGACGCAAATCCGGGAAAGGCGATCCATTGGAAGCGTAACTTGGACCCGGTACTCGTCAAGGCATACGAGGTCTGCAACCGGCGTCTGTTGCAAAACGAC
>CAZTAB010000447.1:0-3811 GCA_964611475.1 uncultured Verrucomicrobiota bacterium
CGTCATGCTTTCTCGAATGCCAAGCAAGCCCCCTTTGCTGTCCGCCCGGGACGCGCGGAAGGTGCTGCGTGCGCTACGGGGAATCGTGGCTGATCACCGGGCAGGTCGGTTCCGGATCCGGCTGGGCGATCAGGATGTACACCTCGCGGTGGAGCGGCATCTTTCGAAAGAGCTGGGCGAACTAGGGCGGAAAATCCATACCGGGCGAAGCCGGAACGACCAGGTCGCACTCGACCTCCGGCTCCATGCCAAGGAGAGGCTTCTGGCCTTGATGGAGGCCGCGTGCGCTCTGTCCCTCGAATTGACAAAGTGCGCCCGGAAGAATGAGCGGATCCCGATGGTGGGGCGGACTCACATGCAGAAAGCCATGCCCTCTTCGGCGGCGTTGTGGGCGTCGGCGTACGCGGAAGGGTTGCTGGACGACCTGCCCATGCTTTTCACGGCGTATGAGCTGAATGACCAGAATCCCCTTGGATCCGCCGCCGGATACGGTGTGCCACTTCCCATTGACCGCGAGTTGGTTACCCGGCTGCTCGGGATGAGCCGGACAGTTCACAACGTCCTTCATGCTGGGAACATGCGGGGTAAACTGGAGTCGATCATTCTACAGGCGCTGGGCCAGTTTATGGTCACGCTTTCGCGCCTGAGCCAGGATCTGATGATTTTCTCAATGCCTGAATTCGGGTACGTTGTATTGCCCCCAGAATATTGTACCGGCAGCAGTATCATGCCGCAGAAGAACAATCCGGATGTCCTGGAGTTGATTCGCGGACGAGCCGCGGTCGTGCAGGGATACGGATCGACCGTCCTGGAAATCATCCGGGGCGCTCCGTCCGGGTACAATCGGGACCTACAGGAAATCAAGGAGCCGTTTTTGCGCGGGCTTGAAACCACGGAGAGTTGCCTCCGGGTCATGACGGCTATCGTGCAGGGGATGTCGTTTGATCGGAAGGCCATGTCCGCGGCCTTCACGCCTGACGTGTTCGCTACGGATCACGCACTGGAACTCGTGGGAAAAGGGGTCCCTTTTCGGGACGCCTATCGGGCCGTCAAGAAGGAGATCGATTCGCTGTCGATGCTGGATCCGGTGGAAGCCATTGCCAAAAAGACCCACGCAGGGGCAACTGCTGGCCTTTCATTCGATACGCTGACCCGTCGGGCCCGGGAGGCCGGAACCTTCGCCCGGGAGGAACGGCGCACGTGGTACCGGGCGCTGACGCGCTTGCTGGGTGGTCCCTACCCGCCGTAGCGGAACGCGCCTGGATTTTCGGGGGTGCAGATAGAGCCGATCCGAGCAGACTCCGAAGCCCGGTGACTCCCGCTATGCGGTTCGATGTTGCATTTCCCCCTGATTTGGATGAGGCTTTCCTGAGGGCAGGGCGTCTACTCTGCCGGGTTCTGAGGAGGACCTGTCGGCGAAAGGCCAGATGTATCTTGAGTTTTACGGTCTGAACGAGTTTCCGTTCAACATAACGCCCGATCCGCGTTTTCTCTATTATTCCCCTCGTCACAGGGAGGCGATGGACCTGCTGCTGTATGGGATCGCCAACCGGAAGGGTTTTATCGAACTGACCGGGGAGGTCGGTTGTGGCAAGACCACCATTTTACGTGGAGCCCTGTCTCATCTGCCACACGACGTGGAGACGGCGCTGGTTCTGAATCCGTCTGTTGACTGTGACCAGCTTCTACGCTCGGTCCTGAAGGACTTCGGGCTGACCATCCGTGGAAACGATCGGCTCGATTACGTGGAGCAGTTGAACGAGTTTCTGCTCACGCAGGCCGAAGGGGGGCGGAACGTGGTGATTGTGATTGATGAAGCGCAGGATCTCGATACCGAGGTGATGGAGCAGGTGCGTCTTCTCTCCAACCTTGAGACGGATGAATACAAGTTGATGCAGATCATTCTGGCGGGTCAGCCCGAGTTGCGCGAAAGGCTCGCACAGCACGACCTTCGGCAGCTTCGACAGCGGATTCTTATTCGGTGTCACCTTTCGCCGCTTGAGGAGAATGAAGTGTCCGACTACATCAGCCACCGCCTTCAGGTCGCGGGTGCTGGTGGGGACGTGTGGTTCGAGTCCGAGGCGATCGCGAAGGTATATGAGTATTCTAACGGGATCCCGCGGCTCATTAACGCGGTCTGCGATCTATCGATGCTGAGTGGATATGCCGCACAGTCACCGGTCATCGAGGCATCCCACGCGGACCGGGCGCTTCAGCAACTGGAGTGCAGGGTATGAGCGTTATTCAGGATGCACTGCGACGGAAACTCCAGGAGCAGCGGGTGGCTAAGGAATCCCGGGTCTCCGAAGTGCGGCCCGAGCCGCCGTTGCTCCAGACCCCTCCCGTCGCCCAAGAAGTATTGCAGAACGAAGCGTCGCTTAACCCGTCTCCCCGAGTTCCGGAACGGCAGCCGGCTTCTGCTGCCTTTCACCCGGTGCAGAACGGTCGGCAGCGGGTGATCCGGCTGCTGCTGGCCACCATCGTGGTGTTCTTGACCGTGGGGCTTCTGGGGGCCGTGGTCTATTTCGTGGATGCCCGGAAGGAGGAACTTCTGCGCTCTGCCGCGTCGACGGCTTCGCCTATTCCTCTGGTTTTGCCTCTCCAACCCACGGCGGTTTCGGCGTCGGGGGTGACGGGTATCGGTCCCACGGAAGAGGCTGTAAACACGAAAGCCGAATGGCCCCGGGTGAAGGTCGGGGGTGTTCTGGCCGGCGGAGGGTCCAGCCGGAGCAGCGCCATACTAAATGGGGACATGGTCCGGATCAACGGGAAGGTCCAGCGTGTGCGGCTCGTCAGTGTTTTCGACGACGGTGTCACACTCGAATTTGAAGGCCGGGAGCGCTTCGTTGAAATTGGGTCGCCGACGAAGGACTAAACCGCCCGACGTCGACATCCTTGATCAGGTTGTCGAGGGCTCCGGCCGGCGGGCGAGATTCAGGTAGGCGTCGTAGTCCTTCGCGCTGACGAGGTAGAAATGGCAGGTCCGTCGGGCTGCGTCGCTGACCTTTTTTTTGAGTTCCTCGTTATATGGATTAAGGACCGCCACGAGTAGTTCCTCCCCCAGGATGGAGAACGGGATAGCTCCTTTTTGTAAAGAGAACTCCATGGGCAGGGCGCTGAAAGCTTCCCGATCGAATTCGAAGTCAGAAAGTTCAATCAGGGGTAAAGTTGAATCCTCGCTCATGAAGGTCATCACTGACGGGATGCCTGTGAAAGACCGGCTATGCATCACGTGAAGGATTGAAACGGGGACGTCAAAGTGCTTGGTCGAGTTCTCCGTTACTTCGGAAACCAGCATGGAGTATTCATCCTTGGTGACCTTCTCGGCCTGAAGAAGCTCCCAAGCCAGCGATATCTCGCTACTGATGTCAATTCTTCCCCTCTGGGTACCTTTCCCTTGGGGGATGGACTTGCCGTCTGCAGGGGAGGGCAGCCCCATTTCGTCGAGAATCGACTTGATTTTCTTGCTTGCCGCCTGTGCATTTTCGTCCGTTGCGCCGACTCGGTGTAGACTATCGAAGACCCACGGCATGGATCCATCGTCTCGGTCATCGCAAATTTGATTCGCCAGGCGAATCAAATATTCGAGTGCCTGCGTCTTGTCGCCGATGTGGTCATAGGCATCAAACAACGTTTCCAGCGCGGTTCGATCGTCCGGCATGGCCGCGAGGATTTCCTCGAATGCGGCAATTGCATTCCAGACTTCGGTTTCCTGCGATTTTTCAAATTGTTTCGGCCTGTCCATAGGTTTGATCTCCCTTGTTTCTTGGACCTTGCACCTGCAGCCTCACATCAATGGTCCTCATAGCCG
>CAZTAB010000448.1:0-3494 GCA_964611475.1 uncultured Verrucomicrobiota bacterium
CCACACGTAATTGGGACGTCCGGAGATGCCGTCGGCGTCGGCAGCCTGCGGATCACTGCGAGCAAGGAGGTCGGTTTCCGGAACCGCCTCCAGCAGGCCCAGGCCCATAACAGGCGGCGCAATCCGCGGTCCCATCATCACATCAGGATGCGCCGCGGGATACGCTCCACTCGTTCTCAATTCGTAGGCCGGTTCGCGAAGCGAGTACGGTGTTCCATCGGCAAACGTGGCTGCGCGCTCCGTGTAAGTGATCTCAACGTCTCCCTCCGGCTCCGCGCCCGGAATCGCCCGCACGCCCAACTGACCGCCGTACACCGGATCCGGCACCGGTTCACCGTGTGAGCCCTTCCCGGGGATACTCAATCGAAAGAGCAATCCCGTCATCAATTCGTCGGGACCGGGTGGCGCGGCACGCCCATCACGGGTGTGGCAACCCGAGCAGGACCGGGCATGGAAAACGGGCCCAAGCCCATCGCGCACTGCCGTCGAGGCCGGTGCAATTACCCAATTCTTGTTGAAGAAGGAATTCCCGACAACATGGGCGCGCCGATTTGAGCGAGAGATATTGGCAAGTGGCAACTCAAAGGCGCTCCGCCCCTCATTGAACACCGTCGTGGCGCCGCCGCTGAGCCTTTCGTCGGCATCCACATCCCCTGCGGTCACCATCCCCGACAGCAGGACAACGAGGACACGATTCACCCGTCCGTTTCCTCGGTGGGAACGTCCATGCCCAGTTTCTCGCCCAGTTCGGCCAGGAGGTCGCCCTGCTCTTCCAGCGATTCGATCAACGCCATGATGGCGACGCGGCCCGGGGCATCGTCGTCACCGAGAATTGCCTGGTCAAACGGCGCCGGCACGGCCTTCGCAAGTGCGACCGACTCCCGAATCCGGCGGTCAAGGGCTTTCGCCAGGTCCCTGTCGACCTCGTGGGCGAGGTCAGACACGCCGGCCCCGTCAACGATCTTTCCATACGTACCCTCCCACACATTGAGAATGCCCTGAATGTCGTAGATCACATCCAGGTGCGTGGTATCGCTGAAGCAGGAGTGCTCGTCTTCCTGCGCCTGCGTGTCGTAGGCAACCAACAGCCGTTCGCCGGCCAGTTCAAATCCGCTGAGCATCGCCATGCCGGTTAGGATTTTTTGGACCGACACGCCGGGCGCATTCTCAAACGCGTGCCGATAGTTCCTCGCGTCCGCTTCCCATCCACCGACGAGGCTCTTGAGGTCGGCACACAACAGGGTGGACACTGCCATCAGGTATTGCCTCCGGCGCTCCGCGTTGGGCGCGGTGGTGAAATCAGTCCATGCGCGGTCCCCCGGGCTGTCCGCCCTCAAATCCTGTCCCCAGAGCAGAAATTCGATCGCATGAAACCCGGTGCTGATGTTCTCTTCGCCGTCCTTCTCATTCATGGCGGCAATGTTTTCCGGGGTGATTTCGAAATCCGGCCGATTGATCAACCCCGCGGCCGCATCGCCTTCGACATAGTCGACGTAGGCCTCGTCCATGGGCCAGGCATTCAACTGCCCTTCCGGCCCATCGTCGTCGTCGATGGGGCCGGCGTAGAAGCGAAACACCTCCGTCTGCAGGTAAGGCCTCCGCGCCGCATTCCATGCCGTGCGCATCCGTTCCAGGCCCGTTTCATTCGGCGCGGCCACAAAGTCCTCGACTGCGACGTCCAGTTTCCCGGCCTCCGCATACGCATCCCGATAGGCTGCTTCCACAACTTGGGCATAGGTTTCAACCACGGATCGGGCCGTTGTTCGCCGCGGACTTTCGCCGCGGACCGAAGCCAATGAGAATCCGACCCCCAAGGTGGCCAGTCCAAGGATTCTCGCCAGATCGTACACACAAACAGACCTCTTCATCAATCACTCCCAATGGATTGTCCTGTCTACGGCACAGGACACCATACCCTTATTCTGTTCTCGCTTGCTTGTTGATTCAGGCCAACGTGAATGTTTTCGAGCAAATAAAAGGCGGTACGACACCCCGACAGCCGATTTTGCAAGATGAAACGTCACACACCTTGACCGCCTTTCGTGGAGGATCTCAATCCCGCCGGAACCGACCATCGTTTGTCACTGGTTTTGTCTGCAAACCTCGATCAAGATTTCAACGCTCCGGGTCTTCGACGAGCCGGCCCAATCCACAACAACGCAAGAACCCAAGGATCCCCGGGTATCAGGAACCCTTCAGCGGCAATTCGCCGTGATCCAACTGCTCTTCGCGGCGAACTAGGTCGCCAGCCTCCTCGTGAAAGCGTTTTTCATGCACATCAGCCCGTTTCTTGATCCGCCGGCGGACGAAAATATTTCCGCCGACGACCAGGAGCAGGCCGCCGATCCCGACACCGAGTTTGTGTGCTTTAAAAATAACGAATGCCACCGCCGCCGAAGAGACCATGGCCAGCAGTGCACCAGCGAACCAGCAAAAGACGACCCAGATGGCGCGGCCCACCTTCCGGTCGGCATCTCCGCGGGACATGGCGCGGTCGGCCATGCCGGTCGAAACCACCGCGGCGAAGGTCACATAGGTCGTCGACACGGGGAGTCCCTGCCCGGAGGCGAACGCAATCACGCTGGCGCTCACGGCCATGATCACCGAGGCGCGCAGCGCGTCAAAATGCACCCGCTTGCCGCGGCTGTCCCGGCCGGGTTGCGGCGCAAGCGCCTCCTTCTTGCCCTCGAGTCGAAGAATGCATGTGGCGAGCTTCCGGCACCACTTCGGCGCATAGAGGGCGATGCGATCATACTGGCTGCCGGTGTTGACCGCCGCCCGCGTGACGCGCTGCGCGTTCCGGGTAGTCATCCCGGCCACCATGAGAAGCCCGCAGCCGCAGAGAGCCCACATGGGAATGGGAATCTTCGATGCGATCTCCGAACCGAGGTCCCGGTTCTGAAACATCCAAAGGCTCGAGAGCCCGGGAGACGCACAATTTGCCAGGTCATTCTGCCCGAATGCGAACGCAAGGCAGATCATTCCCAGCACCGCCGTCACATCGAACACCCGGCCGGTCGCCCGCCCCATACCCACCACAAGACAAAGGTGAATCAGGAGCGTGAAGCCCGCCCACAACACCAAGAGAACAGCCATCACGCCATAGGCATCGATGGTGAGACTTCGAACCTCCTTGATCCAGGGAACCGCCTTGAGCCCCTTCAACAGCATGAACCACGACATCCAGGTCAGCTTGAGACCCGCGATCCACGGGCCGTGGAGAAGAACCTGCATGTGATCCCTGTGTCGGTCCCGGATTGCAGCGCGGAACACCCGCTGAATGAGAAACCCTGCGATCCCGCTGAGAATAATGGATAGGACGATTGCGGTGACGACCTTGCCGACCTTGTCCCAATATACGACCCCCAACGAGGCCGCCACCGCGATGGACGCCCCGACCAACTCAAAAACAAGGGAGGCCGTGGTGCTGATCGGCATGCCGAATGCGGAGTAGCCGTAGAGCAGGGCGGTATCGACCAGGTATACGGTGACGT
>CAZTAB010000449.1:0-4751 GCA_964611475.1 uncultured Verrucomicrobiota bacterium
CCAAGGTGGCTGTCGAGGGTTCGAGTCCCTTCACTCGCTCCATTTACACCGCAGGGAAAGCGTGCTGACTAGGGAGAACCGACGTGAAGGATCCTTTGGCAGTTGCGGAAGAAACGGTCGAACAGGGCGGCGCGCAGCCGAGCGTAGAGGTCGAGATTTTCGATCGCGCGAAGTTCGTGGACGAATGCCGCGACTTGTTTCGGATTCATAACGGAAAGGCTGCCTGGTCCATTGCCCGCCAGTGGATCGTCATCGTGGCTGCCTTCGCCTTTGCCCTGTGGTCCCGCCACTGGGCCGGATACGTTCTCGCGGCCCTGGTTATCGCCACCCGCCAGCACGCCCTGGGCGTGATCATGCACGAGCAGACCCACTATCGACTATTCACCAACCGGAGGGGCGCCGAGTGGCTCAGCGACTGGTTCTGCGCATTCCCCATCGGCCTCAGCACGAACCTGTACCGGAGCCAGCATCTGCCCCACCACAACCACACGAATACAGACAGGGATCCCTACTGGCGGCAGATGACCTCCGAGGAGGACTGGAACTGGCCCAAGGCGCAGTGGGAGTGCATGAAAATTTTCTTATACGACCTGGTGGGGATCAACATATTGAAGATCACGAAAATCCTCAGTAACTGGATGCCCCTCCCTCGCCTGATGAAGTTCAAGGAGTCGGAGTTGACAACGAGCGAGCGCATTCGCTTCGTCTGCTTCCTGGCGGCCGTGCTCACCATCCTGTCTCTCAGCGGCGGGTGGTTCGCGTTCCTGGTGCTCTGGATGCTCCCGCTGGTGACCATCATGAGCGTGTTTTTCCGCATGCGGGGGATCGCCGAGCACCTGGTTCTTCCGAACGAGCACGAGTTGAACAAGACTCGCCACGTACAGGGCACGCTTCTGGAGCGCTTGTCCATCGCACCGCTCCACATCAATTACCACATCGCCCACCATCTCTTCCCTGCTGCGCCGCAATACAACCTTCCAAGGCTGCACGAACGGCTCATGCAGAACGAGAACTTCCGAAAACACGCCTGCCTGACACCCAATTACACCAGCCTGAGGAACGGGGTCCTTGCCGAAATCGTCACGGACCTGGGCGCAAGCGAGAACGAAATGCGACGTGGCGGGAAACCCGGGGAGGAAAGGGCTTCCACTCAGCAACCCACGCCCTCGTCGCGCCTTTACCCGTAGTCGCAGGCTCAACTTCGTTAAGATCCGAAAGGAAACCGGAAGTTGTATTGTGATTGGCTTGAACCACGGGCGTTTGCCATTCTAGATTCCTCATTCCCACACCGGGCGAGTGGTGAAATTGGTATACACGCAGGATTTAGGATCCTGTGCCGCAAGGCGTGCGGGTTCGAGTCCCGCCTCGCCCATTCAGTATGCTCTGCGCGCCCCTCGTGTAAACCCTGGCCGGGCCCGCGGATCGAGTCACTCGGTGCTGGCCCACTCCAGCGGCAATCCGACTTCCTGCCCCAGCTTGGCGCTTCGACCCACCGCTTCGGTAAATTCCATGTAGCGTACGCCCTCACGGAAGGAGGTGAGGCGAATAGCCTCCTGGCCACGGATGGCGCCAATAAATTCCTCTTCCACGCGCCAAGCCTGTGCTTCGTCCTCCGGAATCTTGATCGGCGCCGGAGCACGGTCGCCGCGGCGGGCGCCACACAGCTCGTCAGCCAAAAGATCCAGATGCAACATTCCTTCCGTGCCGTAGAGACTGGCAGTGTTGGCCCCGGCGCTGAACGCAGTCGTATCGCTGAACCGAAGATGCGCATGGGCACCGCCGGCGAGCTTCACGACGATGTCGACGTGATCCGGGACTTCAATCTCTCGTATCTGCCCCTCCGCGTCCTTACGTGTATCCACGAATACGCTCGTGTGAGCAGACACCCCGGTCGCGTGCCCAACCCACCGGGCCATCGCCTCATACCAGATGCCCATGCTCATAATATTCATGCCGCTGAGACGGATATCCTGCCGCCAGGTCATCGTCGCTGCCTGATCGGGAAACGACGACGTGCTGCCGTCGATGTCGACCACCCGATGTTCTCCGAGATACCCCTCATCGACGAGTCGGCGGATGGTCCGGTCGAATCGCAGCGGCATGGGCGACGGAACCACCTGGGCAACCAGTTCCGGCCGAGCTTCCGACACCTTCATCATCTGGTGCGCCTCCCCGGCATTCATTGCCATGCGCGCTTCGGTCATGACGTGCTTGCCCGCCTCGAGAGCCGCGCAGGCAATCGGGCAATGCATATAGGGCCAGGTTCCGATCACGATGGCGTCGATGGCATCGTCATTCACCATCGCAAGCCATATCTCATACACCTGGGGAATTGCATACTCATCAGCGACCCGGTCCCCCGATTCCCGGGTACGGTTGCACACCCCCACCACACTTACATTCTCCATCGCCTGTAACTTCGGGATGTGATGCAACGTTGAATTCGCGCCGGCTCCAATCACGCCGACCTGAATCTCACTCCTCATTTACGCGTCCTCCATTTCAGAAAAGCATTCGCAGGGAGATCTGCTGCAGGCCTCGTCACAGAGTTCTGCATGCCGAATCGCATCACGAAGAATCTCCCTGGGGGATTCACCCCGCCCCTCCCTCTCCAGCCAGCGGCACGCAATCGAACCCTTTTCCAGAATCCGCTCGATGCCGCCAAGGAATCCATCAAAGCCCCCCCCCATTGCATACGGGCGAACCTCTTCGAGCATCTCGGAGATCCATTCACGAACGGCGACCCTTCTTCCGTCCGTCCACCGCCAGACCAACGCATCGAGGCTAGCACGACTTACAGCATCTTCGTTCACCGCCGTTCGCTCCACCAACTCGGCAGAGGTGGTGCCTCGGCGAACCAACGGATCCGCCTCGGGATGATCGAGCAGGTACAGGATACGAGCCTCCAGCAGCGCGGCCACGCCGAACAAGGTGTTGGGATAGGAAATCCGGTCGCAGATCCGCAACTCCACCCGGTTCAGAAGGTGCGGCGGCTCCGGGCCGTTGGGCCGGACGGCCAGCCAGAGGTGCCTGGTGTTCTGCATCTCCCCCGACCCAAGTTTCGCGCTGACCCAGCCCGCATATTCGCCGTGATCGCCAAAGAATGGAACGGGGGCCGGGGTTTTGGGGAACATGTGCCAGCGCGAAGAATGAAATCCCGTGGCCTTTCCGTCCAACCAGGGAGACGCGGCGGTCACTGCCAAGTAAAGCGCGGCGTCGCAACGTAAAACCCGGTATAGCCGGACAATTTCCTCCGCATCCTCCACGCCGACGCTGATATGCGTGCTCGCGGTCACCACGTCGGTTCCATAGGCATCCCGTATGTACCTGTAGTAGTCGTTGTTCGGATCGGTAATATGGAATTCGGACGTGTCTCCCAGGGAAAGGGAGCCGCCGGGAACCAGCGTGTAATCTCCATGCGTCTTGATGTGTTGCCGAAGCCGCATGCGAAACCCCATGAACTCCTGCAGAAGGTCCTCGTAATCGCGGTGCGGCGCCGTGGCAAATTCGGAGTTCCGGCAGTCTGGCTCCGTGTGAAAATTGGGCATCGCGTCCTTCACGCGGTGCGACATGCCAACAATATCTCCATCCGGAGTTCCGGTATAGACCTCCTCCTCCAGTCCCTTTGTTAAGCAGCCCGTTGTGGTGGATGAGGTCAATGTTTTCGTTGTCCGGTTTATCGAAAAATGCCAGCGTTCCTTGCTCTTTCCGCCAAGGACGCGCCTATTTTCCAGAGGGAATCTTCCATCCCAACTGCCAGTTCACTGTTCATGGGCCGAGCCTCGAAGCATGACCGAAGGCGTTACCTGTCTTCGATTCACTTCCGGAGCCAATCCGGACCGGGCTTGATGGATCTGCCTGTCAACAATGACAACCAAAAACAGGGGTCCCCCCGGAACGTCACCCCTGCCTTCGAGCCTCCACCTGCCTTTCCACAAACTCGATCACCTTGTCCTCCAGTTGAACGCCGTAAAGCCGGTTCATTTCCTGGAGACACGTCGGGGATGTAACGTTCACTTCGATCAGGTAGTCGCCAATCACATCAATGCCCACGAACTCCAGCCCTAGCTTGCGCAAACGGGGCGCGAGGGTGTCAATGATTTTGCGGTCCACGTCTGTCAATTCCGCCGGATGCGGCTGCCCGCCAGCAAAGAAATTATTCCGGTGGTCGCCCACTCCGTGAAGGCGAAGGAGGCACCCCAGGGGCTCCCCATTCAGCAGCAGGATTCGCTTATCTCCATCCGCGGCCTCCGGGACGTACTTCTGCACAATCATGGGTTGCGCACCCTCGAGGGTCAGGGACTCAAAAACAACATTGGTGTTCGGGTCCCCGTCCCGCAGGATAAAAACGCCCTTCCCTCCGTAACCATCCGTGGGTTTGGCGGCCACTTCCCCGTGCTCAGCAAGAAACTCCCGCGCCCTGGAAATCGACTGCGTCACCAGCGAAGGCGGAACAAGGTCCGTGAATTGCAGCGCCCAGATCTTCTCGTTTACCGAGCGAACGCCCGACGGCTTATTGATGACATATAGGCGGGGAGGTGCCTGGTCAAGCAGGAGGGTCCGAATGAGATAGCCGTCATTGAATGGCGGATCGGTTCGAATGAACACCGCATCCACCTCGCTCGCCTCCAATCGCCGGTGGCCCCTGCGATCAAAAAGCGAATCGCGTCCGGGAGAAGGAATCACCATCTCCGCATTGAACTGGAGTTCACCCTGGTACAGGGAAATCCCTCCGGCTGGAAGATAAAAGG
>CAZTAB010000450.1:0-4227 GCA_964611475.1 uncultured Verrucomicrobiota bacterium
GGACACTTCACCGTCCATTTCTACATGCTGCTGTACCCGACGCTGGCTCTCTTCATCTACGATGAAATCGGACTCAGCCTCGCCAAAACGCTGAACCTTGCATTCTGGATGTACCTGTTCTTTGGACTGTTCGCCGTGCCTCTGGGTTATATCGGAGACCGGTGGCGGATGCGCCCAATGCTTGTCGGCATGATGTTTGGAATCAGCGCGGGGTGTTTTATCACGGGCGCGGCAAGATCCCCCGCCGGATTGACTGCGGGACTTGCAATCATCGGGTTCTTCTCGGCCATTTATCACCCGGTGGGCATGGCGCTGATCAGCCACACCTGCGTGAACCGGGGGCGCGCGCTGGGAATCAACGGGGTGTGGGGAAACTTGGGGATCGGGCTGGGCCCTCTCTTCGCCGGAATCGCCGGAATCCTTGTGGGATGGCAATGGACCTTTCACGTGTATGGCGCGCTGACCGTGCTGGCGGGCATCGCGCTGGCATTCATACCCATCAACGAAACACCGGTGGAGCGGCCGGGGCTGGCTGACGGGACCCGGGAGGGAGAGGGAATGGTCTCCTACTTCGTCATGATGCTAGCCTGCATGGCGCTTCTGGGCCTGTCCTATCGCGGCACGGTCGTCGCGATCCCCGCACATTTCGAAACCAATATGGAGTTTCTTGCCGGCCTGTTTTCGATGGAGGGACAGATCGGAATGAAGAAACTGGGAACGGCAATCCTGGTATCCGCCATGTATCTCTTCGGAACCTTCGGGCAGGTCGCCGGGGGAAAGGCGGCAGACCGGTGGGACCTGCGAAAAGGATACTTCGTATTCCACCTCTGTTCCCTGCCCTGCATGCTTGCCATCGCCTACCTGACGGAAATCCCGCTTCTCGTTGTTTCCTTCATCTATATCTTTTTCGCGCTGGGGATGCAGCCGGTCGAGAACAGCCTGGTGGCCCGCCTCACCCCGCCTCATCTGCGCAGTCTCGGCTACGGATTGAAGTTCGTTCTCGTGCTGGGTTTCAGCGCGTTCTCAATCAAGCTGGTAAAGTGGCAGATGGAAAACGGGAGCGCCAACGGCGTATTCGTCGCCCAGGCGGCGCTGATCGCGGTCGTGCTTGTGCTGATCGGATCCATCTGGTTCCGGTCACGGAAGCAGGCATGGAAAAATACCTGAGCCTGGATGGCGGAAACGGCCCGCGCAGAGGCTCTGCCGTTGACCGAAAGCGAACAAAAAGACAGAGGGATTAAAAACCCCACCATCCCATGTTATGGTTTTTTTCGCCCCCTTCGGCCCGAAACTCTACACCCAGATTTCGAATCCCGCTATCGCGACTCCAATTCCAGGCTCACCATCTGGTGTCCCTGCAAACAGGGAACGGTAAAGCAGGTGCGTCCGTTGGCGTTGACGGGAACGATGGCCATCGTTCTCGGCTCGAGCGACACGGTGGTGATTCGCCGATTGGGATCGCGGACCGAAATATGCACGTCGTGAATCGGGATTGACTCTTCGATGGTGTCGAATCGCTGGCCCCGCCGTTCGGGAATGTAGTGGAGCAGGTGAAGAATCAGCCGGTTTTCCCGCTCCTGCCGGTTGAAGGTGACGATTAGAGTGCTGGGACCCTCCACCTGCACCAGCGGATCCGGGAATAGCCGCACAAGCGCGTTGAGAAAAAGGTCTTTGCACCATTTCGGGGCATTCTGGTGGTACTGGGTGAAAATGGGATGGGCAAAATAGATGACGGCCCCCTCCTGCACGATGCCGGGGTACTTGGACTCGCCGCTGGAGGGCGTATGCTGATGGGAGCAGAAGTGCTCAGCCGTCCGGTTGAAATAGGGAACTTCCACGTCGGCCAAAATCTGGGCGGCCGGTCTCGGCTCCACTTCCAGACCGCGCTCATACATGACGTGCCCGATAGCAGGCAGGTCGCCCCGAATTTCCTCACGCGGAAAGAGAAAGTCCGGGCTGTAGGACGCGTCCCCGATCCGATCGACACTGAAACGCTTCGAACCGAATGCATGGCCCGCCGGATTGAGGCCGGAGCGATGCGAAAGGATCAGGGATCCGCCCTCGTCGAGAAACGATTCGACCTTCTGAATCACCTGAGCCCCTCCCGGAACGTTGTCGGGCAGAACCAGAAGACGGTACTTGGACAGGTCGGCCGTGCTGTCGACCACATCGAACTGGTGATGGGCTTCCTGGAGCATCCGCACCGCTCCGAGCACGGGTTCGGGAACCGTCACGGAAGCGCTGGGGGTCTCGAACTCCTCCGGGGGCATGACCGCAATCTCGGTCAGGGCTTCCGCATCCCGGCACCACGGTTCCTTCGCTTCGACCTCTCCGAACACAGAACCGATCAGGTCGTAGGTGTAGGGACAAATCACTCCGGTGGGATGCAACTGATCGCCAACGGAGCACTTTGCGTTGAACGCAAGCGCCTGGAAGCACTCGAAAGAAAGGGCCTCCTTATTCTTGAAGGAGTGAAAGTCCCCCCAGGCCGTGTGAAACTTTCCGGTCATTCCGAGCATGTCGAGTCCCAAGGTCCGCACATATCGAACCGTGGCGGGAAAATGAAGATATCCCCACTGCCCGCTGGGAAGCGACTCCAGTTCAAAGTGCGTGTTCGAATCCATCGAGCGGCGGATTGCCGGGCCGACGTGACCCGCGTTGTAAAAAACGGTGCAATCAGGGTTGAACTGCCGAACAAACGCCGTCATGTCGGACTTAAAGCTCCGTATGACCTCCGCCCCGAAGACCGCGCGCGCCTCCGGATCACCAATGTCCAACCCTTCCTCCTCCATCTGCTTCTGCGTCCACTCGGAATAGTCGGTGTGGGGCTGTACGATGTCGAAAAACAGCCCGTCGACCGGAAGCGTCTCCAGGACTTCCCTCGTCTGCGCCTTGAGAAAATCAAGGTAGGGTGAATTTACGCACAGGCAACGATAGAAGCCGGCCTCCCCTTCCGGCGTACCTTCAAAATACCCGTTGGCATCGCGAGTGAGCCACTCCGGATGCTGCTTCGCAGTGAAGTGGTCCCACTGGACCGTGATGTAAATCGGAACGCGGATGTCCCGCGCGTGGCAGGCTTCGATCTGGTCGCCCAAAAGGTTGGGGCGATCCAGGTGAGGATGGATGCGTTCCGGAAAGGTCTTGGACGGATAGTACAGCCATCCGTGGTGACACCGGGCAAAACAGGTGACGGAATTCACGTGCGCCGCGGCAAGGGTGTCCGCAAATTGCTCCGGGTCAAACTTTTGGCCGACCCCTTCAATGCCCTCACTCGTGTGAAAATCGAGATGGACCTGCCTGAACCGCAATGAAGCAGCCATTCGAACCTCCTTTCCGGTCCCCTACCCAAACCCTTGTAACACACCTTGGCGGCGACCGCACCGGGAAAGGCGCTTCGCCGAATCGTTCTTTATTTCCAGACTGGCAGCATTCCTGTATTCGATTGGTATGGTTCTCACCCGATATTTGTCAGAATAAGGATAATTCGAATGATCAGCGTAACTGTTTGGGGAGAGTTTGTTCACGAAAAAACCAGCGCCACAGTGCGGGAAATCTATCCCCGCGGAATGCACGCCACAATCGCCGACGGCCTAAACGAGGACGAAAAACTGAAGGCCCGAACGGCTACACTCGAGGAGCCGGATCACGGCCTCACTGAATCGGTCCTGGAGACAACCGACGTTCTCACCTGGTGGGGCCACGCGGCCCACATGGAGGTACAGGACAAGATCGTGGACCGGGTGCAGAAACACGTGCTCGAGGGAATGGGCCTGATTGTCCTCCACTCGGGCCATCACTCGAAAATCTTCCGGCGCCTCATGGGAACCAGTTGCAACCTATGCTGGCGGGAGGCGGGAGAAAAGGAACGGATCTGGGTTTGCAACCCCGGACATCCGATCACCCGGGGAATCGATCGATATTTTGAAATTGAGCACTCCGAAATGTATGGCGAGCCCTTCGTCATTCCCCCTCCGGACGAACAGCTTTTCATCAGCTGGTTCGCCGGCGGCGAAGTCTTCCGATCCGGGCAGACCTGGAAACGCGGAAACGGGAACATCTTTTACTTCCGGCCCGGGCATGAAACCTACCCGATCTATCACCACGACACCGTGAAGCAGATCCTGAAGAACGCCGTGAAGTGGGCCGCGCCGACGGAGGCCCGGTGGATCGACACCTGTCCGAACATCCCTGTCGAGAAAGCGCCCGAACCAATCCAACCCTGGGGCG
>CAZTAB010000451.1:0-6324 GCA_964611475.1 uncultured Verrucomicrobiota bacterium
GGCTCTGGAAGGACCATACGGCGCACGAGGAGGCGGCGGAGATCACGAGCCACGCGTCGGAGAACCGGCCGGAGTATCTGGCCAAGTGCGGGGGCACCTACTCCCCGGAGTGGTTCTGGGCAAAAATCCTTCATTGTCGCAGATCTTCGCCCGCGGTGTTCGATGCCGCCGAGACATGGGTCGAACTCACGGATTTTATCCCCGCGCTCCTCACGGGAAATCTGGTTCCCGAGCGGATCCCGCGCTCGCAATGCACCGCCGGCCACAAGGCCATGTTCCATGCGGACTGGGGTGGTTATCCCGATGCGGAATTTTTGCGGACCATCGATGATGGCCTTGCCCGCGTGCGGTCGCGATTGCCGGAAACGACCCGTACCATCGGGGATCGCGTGGGGGGCTTGAGTGGGGAATGGGCGGGGAAAATCGGCCTGCCTCCCGGGACTGCCGTGGCTGGCGGCGCGTTGGATGCGCACCTCGGCGCGTTGGGTGCCGGCGTCAAGCCGGGCACGCTGGCCAAGATCATGGGAACCTCGGGGTGCGATATCGGCGTTGCTCCATTGTCCACAGACCTGCCGGATATTCCCGGGCTCTGCGGAATCGTTCCGGAGTCCGTATTGCCCGGGTGCCATGGACTGGAGGCGGGACAGGCCGCTTTCGGGGACATTTACAACTGGTTCGTGCAGAGAATTCAGCCCGGTGGCCCCGACGCCGGCTCGCACGAGGCCCTGACCCGCGGCGCGGAAGGACTGCTTCCGGGCGAGAGCGGTTTGCTTGCGCTCGATTGGCATAATGGCAACCGCACTGTTTTGATTGATCCACGACTGACGGGGGCGGTGATCGGACTCACGCTGCATACGTCGCCCGCGGAACTGTACCGCGCGTGGATCGAGGCAACCGCATTCGGGTCGCGGGTGATCCTCGATCGCTTCGAGGAGTATGGCGTGCGGATCGGCCATGTGGTGAACGCCGGCGGCATTTCGGCGAAGAACCGGCTGGTAATGCAGATCTTCGCCGATGTCCTGAACCGGCCCCTCGAGGTGTCGCGCAGTACGCAGACGTGCGCATTGGGCGCGGCGATGGCCGGCGCGGTTGTCGGCGGCGCGCATGCCTCATTCAAGGATGCAACCGAGGCGATGACCGGCATGTTGGACGAGGTCTTCCAGCCAATCCCGGAGAATGTCGAGGCGTATGAACGCCTGTATGTCCTGTACAAGCGGCTGCATGATCTCTTTGGTTCCGGAGAGTACGCGGAGAACCAGTTCCGCGTGATGAAAGAACTGCTGGATCTTCGGGACCGGGTCCGGAATCGATCGGTGGTTTGACCCGGTTGCGGTGCGGCTGCGTCGTTGGCGCTTCATGTATTTCCTGTTTCCAGGGCCCCCTCCACATCCGTTTCCTTGAATGGAAGAAACGCCGGGCCAAGAGTCACCAGGCGACATCAATGCGCCAGCCCATTTTTCACTTGCAGATACAATTCCCTCGGTAATTCTATGGGCGTTCTCATGAAGCATGAATGTACTCGTATGTTCAGGAAGCCTGCGTCAGAATCTTTCCGGAATCATTTGGAATATGGATGGCTCGACGGCGGACACATGAAAAAATGAAAAGTCCTGTTTGCCAAGATCGTCATGACGACCCCGGGTGACTGGAATACGGCCGCACTGGCCGCCGAACTGGAACAAACCCGGAAGGCGCTCCGCCGATTCAACCAGAGAGGTTCGGACGTTCGGCGGATTCTGTTGAAAGGTAGACTGGGGCATATGGGTTCGAGGGTCGTGGAGATCTATCTCGAAGCGCTACCCGCCGCCGAATTCTGCGTGGCGGATTTTCCGCGAAAAGGGGCGGAGTAAAAGTGGGGGGGGCAATCCCGTGTATCGTTCTATGCAGTGGACTTTCTGGAGGGTGGAAGCGTGCCATCCCTGCTGGACCGTCTTGCGAAGGGTGGTCCGCTGACCGATGCCATATGCATTCATGGCGGAGTCGGGCGGCCGGAGTGGGAGTTGCCCCGTGAGGATTATTCGCTGAACCTGGAGGAAGTCTGGCGGCTGAATTGCGATAGCGTGTACGAGTTGCTCCGGGGCTTGCTGGATCGGGGCTTGCTCCGGGGTTCGCCGGAGGATCCGGCCACGGCGACGGTGACAGGATCCCTCAGCCGCTTTCCTGTATGGGCCTCTCCCTTGGTGGACTATGGCAAGGCCAAGAACGATCTCTACCACGCCATGGTATACCTGGCGAGCCGGGCGGGCTCCGACCCGCCGGTGCGGTTCCATATGGTTTCCCCGGGCACTATGCGGGACACCTTTTCCGCGCGCCCCCGGCATCGGGGGAGGTTCGAAGAAAAAGGCTTTCCGTTGGGTTCGATGGCGGATGGATACGATGTCGGCGAGTCCATCCTTGCGTTCACCGAGTTGTGCCGGAAAGCAACCGGGGTTGAAACCCGCGTGGACGGTGGACAGTACTTTGTTCCAGGAGACTTCAAAGGTCTCGGAATCGAGCCAACAAGGCTGGAGGCTGTCGAGAAGGGCCGGCAGGTGGTGGAACGCATCGCGGCGAAACTGTCGCAGCGGTAGCCGGCCATGAAGCGGGGGCGAGGGCCCCGCGGATGGACTTTTCGTGATGATCGGAGCGGATGTTGAAAGCGTTCCCCTGGCGTGAGATGCAACCAACATCGCACGCCCCGTACTTTTCCGCGATGCCTTCCCCGGCGGAGGCGCAGTGTCCCCCCGGGGGGGGGCGATCATCACGGTGCGGGTCACATCGAACAGTGCCAGTTCTGTCTCACCCGGAATTTCTGGACCCCGTGGCCGGCTTTCCGGTTCGCACGGCTCCAGGATGAGGGGATCGAGACAACAGGAGCGAGGGGTGAGTTCGTTCACGGCCACGAATTACAGGGTGGCGGGAAACCGGGTCGTGGGTTTGAATGGATGCCCTTCCGGCGCACCTTCTGGTTCCCGGGCGGCTTTTCAAGCTTCCTGTTGCCGCGACGGGGAAGGTACGGAAGGACGAACCGAAGGAGATAGAGGTCGTGAATCAGAATCGGAATCCGGCCCGACGGCCCGTTTCCCCGCGATATCCGGAAATGGAGGTCCAGGGCGACCCGGTGGAGCTGGGGCGGGGGGGTGGAGAAGCGGCCCGCGAGCAAATCGGCGGGTTTGTCGATCTCACCCTGGAGCGCCTCGACCGGTTTGACCCGGTAGCCCGGGACGCTGCCTTGGCGATCGCGAAACGCAGTTTCGAGCACGTTGCCGAGTATGCACCACGCCTGCTCGAAGAGTTGAGAGGCATGGCGGAGGGCGCGCGGGTCGGTGAGCAGGAACTGATGCTGTTGCAGGTTCGGAGCCAGCTCACTCCGGCGGACCGTGAGGGATGCACGTCGTTCGCCGTGAGTCCGGCCGTCTGCGCAGAGCATCACGCCGTGGTTGCCCAGAACTGGGACAATGATCCGGCCCTGGACCCGTTTACCATCGTGATCACGCGCCGGCCGGCCGGGAAACCCGCGCACATGAGCCTCACGCAGGCGGGGTTGATCGGGTACATTGGGTTCAATGAGGCCGGTGTAGGACTTTGTTTGAACACGCTGCAGGCGCCATCCCGCGCCAGGGGCGTTCCCCACTACTTCATCATCCGGAAAATCCTCGAGGCAACATCACTCGATGCGGTCATCGAAGCCGTGCAACGCGCTGAACGGGCTATTCCGGCAAACATCATGCTGACCACGCCGGAGGGACCGGCCGACCTCGAAGTCACACTCGATGACATCCGTGTTCTGCGCAACGGAGATTCAGGAATTGTCACCCACACCAACCACTGTATTCATCCGGCCCTTCGCTGTTTCAATGACCAGTTCCCCGAACTGATGCAGTCGCGCGACCGGCTGCGACGGATCGACGAACTGTTCCGATCGACGGGGCGGCCCGTGGGAGGCCCGGCCATGCAGGAGATGTTGCGCGACAGGAAGGGGGCTCCGCGTTCCATTTGCCGATGGCCTTCTTCAGACGCGGAAACAGGTCACCTGGCCTCCGTCTTTTCCGTGCTTATCGAAGCCGACGGCGGATGCATGCATGTGACCCGGGGGAATCCCTGTGAGGCCCCGTACGAAACGTACCGGATGACTCCGCCTCCCGCTCCGAACCAGCGGATGTGAGCGGTCGATGTCCCCATTGGAAAAAGCGAAAGGAGGAACAACGCGGGGGGGAACACGTATCACCGGTTCATTTTCCATTTTCGATGGATTCTCTATACTTCCCGCTGTTCGGGGAAACCATTCAGGCGTATCCCTTGTGAGGCAATAAGAATGACAAACAGGCGCCAACCCCGAAGCCCTGCCCCTGTGCGTCCGGACGGGCGCACATTTCACGTCGATTTCGAGGCATTCACGGATGGGCTGATGCGCGGGCTTTCCCTGTTCGCGTTCTGGCGCGAGTGAACACTGCGTAGTGTCTGATTGACCACCGGATCCCGCAGTTCAAAAGACGCAACCCCTCCCGGCGGATTTTGAACGAGGCGGCCGCGAAGAAAAGGAAGTGGCTTGCGCTCGCGAAGGAAACGTTTCGTCACCTTCTGTCTGGAAGCGGAGCGACCGGTGGGATCTAGGCATCCCGACAGGCCCACAAGAGGCCCCGTTGCACGATCTCGAGGGCTTCGGGGACGTCGAAATCCTTGTCGGTGTGGCCCCAGCCCGCCACGAAGACACGGCCCTTTCCATAGGCTCGCGTCCATGCGTACGGCATGACCGTTCCGGCCGGGTATTGCCCGGTCTCCCCGTGCTCGCCGGAGAAGGTCGTGGTGCAGAGGACATGGATGCCGGGATCGATGTGCAGGTAGTATTGCTCGGTGTCCGTCATGGTGAAGGAGCCGAGTCCCTGCGTGATCGGGTGTTCGGGGTCGGCAATCTCGATGCTGTAGGACGGAATACAGCCACCCGGATGAGAAACCCACTGGCCGCCCGTCATCCACTGGTAGTCGGTGTCGGTGCGGAACGAGTCGATCATGCCGCCGTGCCAGCCGGCGAACCCGGAGCCGTTCCGCACCGCGTCGCAGAGGCCCCTGCACTGTTCCTGCGTGATTTCCGACATGGTCACGCATTGAACAATCAGGTCCGCCTCTGCCATCGTCTTCTCATCGAGATAGATGTCCAGGGACTCGGATTCGGTGACGTCAAATCCGCGGCCAGCCAGCCAGCCGGAAAAAATCCGGGTGGACTCGCGCGGCGTGTGCCCGTCCCAGCCTCCGTAGACGACCAGCGCTTTTTTCGGATCAGTCATCAGAAAACGCATTGTCGAACGCAATGTTCGACGGCGCGAAATCGACCTTTTTCACATATTCGCAAGCCTCGGTGGCGCCGTGCTCGCGGTCCATTCCGGAGTCCTCCCACTCCACCGACAGCGGCCCGTCATACCCAATGTCATTTAGGGCCCGGATGATTGCCTCGATGTCGATGTTGCCACGGCCCAGGGACCGGAAATCCCAGAAGCGCCGGTGATCTCCGAAGTCAAGGTGGCCACCGAATACGCCGGCATCCGTGGGAACTGAGGACCACCCGACGTCCTTCATGTGAACGTGGAAAATCCGGTCGCTGAAGCGGCGGATGAACTCCACGTAGTCCACGCCCTGGTATCCCAGGTGGCTCGGGTCATAGTTGAACCCGAAGCAGGGATGTCCTTCCAGGGCCTGGATGGCGCGCGTGGTGCTGGCGATGTCGAATGCGATTTCGGTGGGATGGACTTCCAACCCGAACTTCACGCCGGCCTTCTGAAACGCGTCAAGGATGGGCGTCCATCGCTCGGCGAGATCTTCAAAGCCCTTGTCGATCATCCCAGGCGGGACGGGTGGGAAGGAGTAGAGAAGGTGCCAGATCGAACTGCCGGTGAAACCGTTGACCACCCCGACGCCCAGCCGCGCCGCGGCCTGCGCGGTGGCGATCATTTCCTCCGCCGCCCGCTGCCGAACGCCTTCGGGATCGCCGTCGCCCCATACGTACTCGGGCAGGATTGCCTGGTGGCGTTCATCAATCCGGTCGCAGACGGCCTGACCCACCAGATGGGTGGAGATTGAAAATAGCTGAAGTCCGTGGGCGGCGAGCAGTTCGCGTTTTGCCTCGCAGTATGCATCATCGGCCTTGTCTACTTCGAAATGGTCCCCCCAGCAGGCGAGCTCGAGTCCGTCGAACCCGAAGGCCTTGGCCTTTTCGCACAGGACCTCCAGGGGCAAGTCGGCCCACTGGCCGGTGCAAAGTGTTACAGGTCTACCCATGATTTCCGCTCCTTTTCCAAGTTGATGATTCTGGGCGCAGATTGTTTTCAGAAGGGTGTGCTTGTTTCAAGG
>CAZTAB010000452.1:0-2987 GCA_964611475.1 uncultured Verrucomicrobiota bacterium
ACCACCATGATGCACATTGTAAAAAACTGAGGATCCGGAAACGTAATGGTTATACCCTGTTTCATACGCGGGCTCGATCGTTTCACCCGAGGAAATGTCATGAAGATACTTGCCCCAGGAGGATCCGATTTTTCCCCTGAACACCACGTAAGATCCGTCCACATTCTGTATGTATGCACTCCCGAAGGATGATGAACTCCCCGGCTGAGTGATCTTCACATTGCTCCCTGATCCCTTGAAAACATAGATCTGATTCCTGCCCGAGGCGTCCTCTCCTTCAAAAACAACATACGAACCAACCATAAACACTTCATCGTCACCGCCTTCATTCCTTGATGTATTGTAGGTGACAAATTTCTTTATGTATTTTGCCTCTGCGAGGATTTCACAACCGAACATCAGGCACACAAAACACGCAATGAATCTCATAGTCTTTCCCTTGATGCCCCCGTGAGCCGCCAAGAAATTGTTTCAGCTAGCATGTGCACGGGTCTGCCAGGCCCGTCCTGAACAGGCACCTTCATGCAGAAACCCTAACAAAGCGGTGTAATCCCATCAAGATGATCGAGAAGCAGCGAAGCTGGATACGCCCGCCGATGCTCCTCCCTCCGAAGCAGCGCGTTTCGTCGCCTTCTCAACAAACTTGCCGGGATTGCTCCAAGCCTGCCCGGCACAGTTGATTTGGATGAACGCCCGGGCCTGACCCTCCGGGGCAACAACATCACCCGTCGAGTCCCCGCCCACGGGACACGGAACGGGGAGAGGCGCAGGGTGGAAGGACCATCGCGTGGTGTCGCGGTCTCTTCATGGGACACCCACGAAGTCTGGACAGGGCATTGAATCCGGGTTTAACATATTTGGCACCCAGGAAGGTACCAAGCAGGCTCCCGCACCAGACCCCAAGTGGAAGCCTATGGAGAAAGTTTTGCGGAACGCCCGATTGATGACCCCGTCATGATTCTTGGAATTGTCTCGGATACCCACGGAAATGCCAGGCGAACGGCCCGTGCCACCGGCGAATTCCTGAGCCGCGGGGTGAACGCCGTTGTCCATTGCGGTGACATCGGCGGGGAAAACGTGCTCATGGAGCTTGTGGCCGCGTTCGACCCGATCCAGATCCCGGTGTACTGCGTCGAGGGCAACGTGGATTACGGCGACATCTCGCTGCGCTCCTTCCCATCGAACACGGTCGTCATGCTTCTCGGCGCATTCGGCGACCTCACGCTTGCGGGCAAACGAATCGCCGTCACGCATGGGGATGATGCGGTTCGCCTCCGCGCCGCGGCCCGGCGCAACGAATACGATTACGTACTGACCGGTCACACGCACCAGCCGGAGGACAGGATGGAGGGACAGACGCGCGTCATCAATCCTGGAGCCGTACACCGCACACCTGAGCCGGGCATCGCGGTGCTCGACACCGTGCGCGATGAAATCACGTTCCTGGCCCTGATCGATCGGGCAGATCAATGACCCCGAAAAAAAACCGGCTGAATATTCTGTTCCTCTGCACGGGAAACTCCTGCCGAAGCCAGATGGCGGAAGGGTGGACGCGACACCTGAAGTCAGGAGAGGTAAACGCGTACTCTGCAGGGATCGAAACACACGGACTGAACCCCGTCGCAGCGCGGGTCATGAAGGAAGCCGGCGTCCACATATCCACCCAGCAATCGCAGCATGTCGACGAGTTTGCAGAGACGCCACTCGACATCGTGGTGACCGTCTGTGATCACGCCGGCGAGAATTGCCCTGTTTTCCCAGGAAAGGCCCGGGTCGTTCATATCCCCTTCGACGACCCCCCCCTCCTGGCACGATCCGCCGGGAGCGAAGAAGAGGAGCTCAACCACTTCCGGCGGGTGCGGGATGAGATCCGGGATTTCGTGAAATGTATCCCGGACAGCCTCCCACCTCGGGATGAAGAAGCCTGAGGCGAAGACCATCCAAGCAAACGAATTCACGACAGAAATCCGCTTCGCTTCCGTTGTCTTCTCCTGCCAAAATCCGCTAACCCGCATCACTCTGCCGGCCGAAACAGGGCAAACGCGCTGGTGTATCCGTGCACGTGAGTGATGCCGCCAACGGGCCCGATCTCACCGTGCCCGAAGAATCCGCCCATGGGAACCTCGCCAAGGATTTCGCGAAAGACCCGGCTGTCGTGTCCAAGGTCCCCGTACAAACATTCTCCGCGCCCCAGACAGGAGAAAAGCAATGCCCCGGCGACGTTCCGAGCTCCGTGTTGCTCCCTATACTCCCGAAGCCTTGAAAAGAGATCTTCCGCGGAGGATTCCCGGTCCCGCAGATGAAACTGGATCACCTGGCCCTCAACGACGGCGGCGCTGGCCGCCATGGCGCCCGTTTCGTAGTCAATTCCCAGGAGGTTGCGGACGAGAAACGGACCCGGGTCCTCTCCTAGCGGGAAACCGGAGGCTTGAATTCCCACGAATAGGCTGGATGTCATCTGGTCCCACTCCCTCTCGTCACACCGGAGCAGGAGTTCTTCAAGATGCTCTACCGGCGTCATCCCATTGACCTCGAGAAGCAGGTTTTCGTTGCTGCAGGACACGGCCAGGGGTCACCGATCGGGCGGCATCCCTGCGCCACCACCGTGTCGACCGCCACATTGCCCCCGAGAGCCACGCCGGCCATTCCTTCCCGGTAACACCGGTCATTTACAAAAAGGGCATTCTCGAGCGCCTTCCCTGCCCCGCTAGCCAGCCCCCCACCTTCGCCGTCCCCGGCCACGAGTAGTCGAGCCCGGCCACGATGGTCTCCGCAGGACAGGAAAACGGATCCGTCAGAAGAATCAGCTGGTACGGGATCTCCTCACGCAACCCAAGCCAGTCAGTCCAGGCCGACGGCGCGACATCTTCATCGGGGGGGGGGCTCGCGGCAGTGCAGAAGAGCTTCAAGTCCACCCCGGGAAGCGAGGCTGCGATCAAGCTCACTGCCGGCACCTGCTCGTATTCCCTGCCCGTACCGATGACGCC
>CAZTAB010000453.1:0-1801 GCA_964611475.1 uncultured Verrucomicrobiota bacterium
GGTGGCGGCGGGGGGGATTGAAACTATGTTGATGATCGAGACATCGGGTTCCTGGTTTGATATCGGGAAGCAGCAGGGCAGGAAGTTTTCCGAGGAGCTTGCCCTGTGCGCCGACCGGTTCGTGGGACTGATGGAATCACGACGGGCCGACCTCGCCAAGGTCTCGGCCGTGGCGCGCGAGACGATTGAAAAGGAGAGTCCCCACCTGCTGGAGGAGACCGCCGGCATGGCTGAGGGCTCAGGGATGCCCGAGGACCGCCTCTTCAAGCTTCGCTTCTACAGCATCCTCGCTCCGCACACTCCGGTTGAATGCTCCACATTCGCCGTTGTCGACAAGGCTGGGACCATGTGGCTAGGCCGCACAAACGACTGCGAACCCGAGGACCACTGGAGCCAGACCTGCGAGATCCGCCGGCCCGATGAAGGGTTCGCATCGATCAACACGTCGTACCTCTCCATGCCCTCGGGGTGCGGCCTCAACGAAAACGGTTTCGCCCTGGGAAGTGTCAGCGCGGCAACCCGCGACACGTACGGGACGGAGGGGACGCATGCCGTCCTTCTCGCAGACTATATTCTACGCACCTGCCGCACGGTCGAAGAGGCAAGCGAGTTCATCACGGGGCGGGCAGCATTGGGCAAGGGCCAGGTCTGGCTCGCCGCCGATGCGACCGGGGCTTCCGCGCTCTACCCGATCGCGCCCGGTCGCGCGATCGAGCCGATTCCCCGTGAACCGGGCAAACGGTGGCAGGGAGTCACAAATTTCCAGCCAACCCCCGCCATTCCCCGTGCCAACCCGCACCCGCATGCCACCTACAATGCCTGGGCCCGGTACGGCGTGATCTCGCACCGGCTGGGCGACGGAACCCCCGACCACTCCCTGGACGCCCTGCAGGACCTGCTCCGGAATGTCGCGAATCCTGGACCCTCGATGCCCGAGGGTGTGTTCGGTCTTCAGACCTCCTATGCATCACTCTTCAACCTCACGACCCGCACCCTGTACATTAGCCGTGGCAACCCTAACCAAGAACCCTTCCAGGAGCTTACCCTCAGATAAAAAAACGAACGATCATACGCGGCGCCTTCCTTCAGAACTACGAGGGCAAACTGGAAAAGCTGATTCCGTTCATCGACGAGGTCGCGGACAAGGGGTACCAGATGGTCTACTTCTCCGGACTCGATGATCTGGACAGAACGCACCAGCTTTGCGAGCTGGCGGACCAACGTGGCCTCGAGGTCGGGATCTTCACCGGATACATGAAGTACGACTTCGCCTTCATCGCCGCGAATCCCGAACTGTCCATGATCTCCGCACAGGACACCCTCGACCAGGACGGTCTCTCCACGCGGACCTGGGGATGCCCCTGGCAACCCAGAATGAAGGAGCGATACTACGAGAATCTGCGAAAAATCTCGACGTACCCCGGCATGATGCAAATCGACCTGAACGATGAAGCCATGCTCGGGGACGGATGCTACTGTCAAGTCTGCCGCGAAGCGTACGACCAGGAAATTGGCGGGGAGATCCCCTGCCGGCCGGACCCCGTGCTGGAGGATTGGCAGGATCCCGTCTGGCGCGGTTTCATGGCATGGCGAATCCTGCGATGGACCGACCTCCACAGAGAGATGTCCGAAGTTGTTAGGGTGGTGATCCCGGACATCTAAGTATGCTTCCAGGCGTCGCCCGCATCGGACATGTGGAGGAACCCATGGTTCACGGCGATTGACCTCGCCGGCATGGCGAAAACCCTCGACCGGATCTCCACCAATCCCTATTACACGTTCCACCAGCGCATCTTCGATC
>CAZTAB010000454.1:0-11679 GCA_964611475.1 uncultured Verrucomicrobiota bacterium
ATTGAACTCCGGGGGTATTTGCGGCAGATCGAGGGTCTGGTCCACAGCAACACCCGAGACGGTGCTCGTGGTCCCGTCCGGCCAGGACACTTCAACCGTCACGGGGCTGATCCTCGTGCCAAGCCCGAAATGCAGTGTCAGCTCGTTCTGGTTGCCCTCCCCGGTGCCCGCTTCGACCTGTCGCACCAGGACGGTGCCTCCGCCCAGAGCGATCCGCGCCTGCGCACCGATTGCAGAGCGGTTCACCGTCGTGCCATTCCCCTCGAGCCTGACCCGAAGCCAGTGGTTCCCATTGCCATTGTTCTGGTACAGGCGCCCCGCAGTCACCAGGTCGAGAAATCCGTCGTTGTTGAAATCGCCCCACGCAGACTGGTAGGTCGAAGGCATTCCTCCCAGCCCTTCACTTGCCGTCACGTCAGTGAAACTCCAGTTTCCGTTGTTGCGCCACAGCCGCGAGTTGTCGCCGCCGTACACGGTGGAATAGTAGACGTCCAGATCGCCGTCATTGTCGTAGTCGGCGACGGACGGAGACGCATAGGATTCCTGCCAAGCACCTCCGGTCATCTCCCACCGCTGCGCAAACTTCCAGTTCCCCCCGGAACCCAGGTTCTCGTAAAAGCGCGCGCGGTCCTGCCAGGCATCCGGATGACTGAAATTGCCCGCGAAGAGGTCGATATGACCATCGTTGTTGAAATCGCCCCAGCACGACCCGATCGAATGGCCATAGGACCAGCGCCACCCATCATATGTGCCGTCCACGCCCAGACTGGGGGCTGCGTTGACAAGCCCACCCGTGCCGTCATTTCGCCAGAGGTAGTTTGCTTCAAGACGATAATTGGAGACGTACACATCCAAGTCGCCGTCCTCGTCGAAATCGCAGGCCGTCACTCCCCGACCGGGGAAACGGGTGCCGTCCGTTGTCGGCTCGGTCCAGGCCAGGCGGAAGGACGCCCCGCCCTCGTTCATGAAAACAGAGTCGGCCTCATAGCCCGTTGCTTCGTAGGCACCAACGTAGAGGTCGAGGAAACCGTCACCGTTCAGATCACCCCAGATCGCCCCGCGATTGTCATTGCCCGGCATGCCCGGCAGGTTGATCTCCGTGAAACTCCCGGTGCCTCCATTGTTGCGCACGACGTTCCCGTCATTCAGATCGAAGATATCCTGGAAGCCGTCATTGTTGAAATCCCCCCAAATCCCCCAGCCGTAGCCGCCGATCCCGGTGAAACCCGTGCCCGTGTTGTTCCGCCACAAGGTGCCTCCGTCATAGAGATCGGCCCACCCGTCGTTGTTGTAGTCACACCAGGATGAATTCCCCCCTCCCAACCCGGGGACAAGCTGGCTGGTCCGATCAGTAAACCCGCCCAGCGCCAGGCAGGGGATGCAGATCAGGCAATAAACACAAAAACTTTTCGACAATTGCATTACATTTCAATCAATTGAAGTGTCAGAACCAAACTTGGCTTTCGACCGATCAAGGCAATCCGAATCCTGATTTGGCAAGGTTGCAGAATTGGGATTTGTCAGTGCCTGAGCATCAAGGTCGGGCTCTCAAAGATCTTCACGACATCCGGTATTTGCCCGGCTGACCGTTTTGGGTGATACGGAGAGGAGGCTACGCGAGCAACCTGAAGTGCAACTGCTCGGCAACGTCTTCTGTTTAGGCTCCAGCTGGTCATGGCAAGGGTTTTTCCCTCTGGGGCAGGGCCCATCAAATTCAATCGTAATGGTGGTGCCGCCCCCCAATGGGGACTCAAGTAGCGAGTACTTTATTCTAGCTGTTTCCCGTATCAATGTCAATACAGACTGAGCTCCCCGGCAACACCGATTTCCCGGTGGCAACGGAAAGGATTCCCCTGATCTCAGCTTCGTCGCCCCATCCAACGGCCGGAAAGCGCATCACTCGCCGCCGTGACGATGCCCAAACACGTCGCCAAACGGGGCAAAGACAAAAGGGTAGGCGGACCACAGGCACAACCGAGTATTGCAAGGCACAAGAAATCGTCACAAAGCCGAGGTCGATAACACGGGAGGGAATAAACCCAAACTTCTTGCTGAACGAGGTCAGGAGAAATAGGCTTCGACACATGAAGCTGCTGCGACGTACGGCGCTTGGCCTAGCGGGCAACATGGTTTTCTCGGTAGAATGGACGGAGTTCCCCCGGAAAGAACAGCGCGCGACGAAGTCGCCCCGCAACCTATTTAATTGACGAATCGCGAAGACCATGCCCCGGACTGAAGCCCGGACCCATTGATCCAAAATGACGGACATACACACAAACATCGCGCTCGTCGGACCAAGAGGATCTGGGAAAACGCGTATTTCCCTGCACCTGGCACTGGCGCTCAAGCGGCCAGTTCTCAACATAGACTCCATCATCTCATACGAGGCGGTCGGCAAGTCGATCCCGGATCTAATTGCCGAACACGACGGAGACTGGCGATATTTCCGCGATCTAGAATACAGGGTTCTGGCAAAAGCGGTCCAATCCGGGGAAACGATCCTGGACTGTGGCGGAGGCATCGTGGTCGACCTCGATGAACAGGGCGAAGAAGTGTTTAGCGACCGCAAGGCCGCGGCGCTGACGGGTCACGCAACCGTATTTTTCCTCAACGCACCACTCCAAAACGTCATGGCCAAAATCGCGGGTGCCGACGAACGTCCCTCGCTGGGTACCCGCAGTCCCGAGGAGATCTACCAGCGACGACTTCCCATGTACCGGCGGGTCGCACACCACGAAATCAAGATGGGAAAAGGAAAGCGCAAAAAAGCAGCAAAAGAGATTCTGGAGATCCTGGCCACAGGGATCCCAGGAACGGACCCATGACGAAGTGCCGAACGACGGATCACGAATGACCCGAATCCGGCAAGAGCCATAGGGCGCGGGTCACTCCATCATTTGTTCCGTTTCCCCTACTCCCCGGATTTCTCTTTCGCCATCACGCCCCCCACGTCCAGGAAGGGGATGGCACCGCCACCGACGAATCGGGGCATCACGCCGTCCCACTGCTCCACCGTCCGGAGCTGAATCAGCTCCGGATTGTTCCGGAGAGCCTCCGCCTCACGCGCAATTGCATCCGCGCGGGCAACCGATTCCGCCTCGATCTGGAACGCCGCCGCATCCGCCTCCAGCTTGCGCTGTTCCGCACTGGCCTCGGCAACGGTGATCAATTTCTGTTTTTCATTCTCCGCCTGCAGCGCCTCCTGCTCCGCTCGGACCTTCATCTCGATTGCCCGGTTGAACTCAGCGGAGAAGTTAAAATCGGTTATGGCAACATTCGCAACCCGGATGGCGCCCACGATATTCTTTTCTCCCAACGTCGTGTCGATGAATTCGATGATCGCTTCCTGGATCTGAAGCTTCACCTCGGAGCGCTGGGTTACGAGCTGCTCAGCCGTGTACTTCGCGGTAACCGCCTTGACCGACTCCTGGATCGCCGGGTCGACAAGAACAGCCGAGATCTTTTCCCCGGTCCCGATCTGCTGATAGGTCGTTGGCGCGACCGGGCCCACCAGCGAGTACTGCACGGTCACCTCGGTCGAGACGATCTGGAGATCCTTGGAGGCCGCGGCGGAACTGGAGTTCGAACTCTTCAGCCGTATGTCCACCATGGACACAACGTCAAGAAACGGCTTGATCAGGTGAAAGCCTTCCTCCAGGTGTTGCGCCTTCACTGCCCCAAGCGTACGGACGACGCCAACGTGTCCAGCCTGCACGATTTTGAATGATTTGCTCACCACGAATCCCAGCGCAAAAATCACCACGATCACGATAATCAGCGAACTGGGAATCCCCGACCTCAGGTCAATATCTTTATGGTTCATGCGTTCTTTCCTTTCGATACATGCAATCTTGGGTTTTCAGTCCGGAGATCCTAACGAATTCTGCCCGCTAGGCGATTCTAAACGGCGTAAAAGAATCGAATTGATGGAGAGATCCGCTTTCCGGGAGTAGACGAATTCGAATCGCATGGGAAGATCCTCAGTCACCCGAAGGTCCCAGACGGTCGTGCCCGCCTCCATGATCGCAAGCGGCCTGGCGGCCACCCATTTGGAAGACGCGCGCAGGGTGCCCAGCGGCACGCCCCGAATCGCATCCGATTCGATCTCCATGATGAATTGGTAGTAACCTGGTGCCAGCGGCAAGTGGGGACCGTACAGAATAGCCAGGTCAGGATCGCGGGCACGATGAAAGTGCACCGCCCCGGAATCAGGTGTGCTGTACCCGGCATGGAACAGGTCTGCCGGCCGCACTGCCAGCTCGTCCCCGACCCCGAGATGTACCACGGGAATCCCCAGGTAAGCCAGATCCAGCTCGAGCCGTCCCCGTTCCAGCTCCAACTCGAGAACCATCCGGCCGAACCCGCCGTCGATCTTCACCGGCACGCCGATCCAGGTCCAATCGACAGACTTAATTTCACAATACGCGGCGCTCAGCGGGATTTCATCCTGCTCCGTCCCGACGAGAAGGGTGCCCTCCCCACGGACCCGGATGTTCCACTGCAGGCCCCGCTCGCCCGCATACTTCCAAGCCCGGGTACGAATGGTTTGCCCTTCCTCCGACAAGCAAACGAATTTCCCGCGCGCACCCTGACTGTCGTGGACGACCATGGCCTTGTCGGTAACGCACTGCGCGAGGTCCACGATGCGATCCGCGGCCAGGCAGTAGACCTTGTCCTTCGGCTCCTGAAGAAAGCCCGGATCTGCAGCATCCGGCAGGACACGAAACGCCCACACCTCGCCCGCCCGGGCAAGCAACACGAAAGAAGGATGATCCATCAGCCGGTCAATGGTGACGCGGACCGGAAACGGGCTAACCTTTTCGGGAAATGCGTTCTCGTGAACGAGCACATACCCAACATCCATCTCCGCGAGATTTCTGACCTGCTCGGCGGTGATGAATCCCTGGTTCAGGCTTTCAAATTGCCTAAAAACATTTTTGAAGTACTCCTCGGTGACCACGGGACTGTATCCGTTGACGAGGCGAAGCCGGTACAGCGTCGAATAATACTGGTAGATGGAGGACCAGTCTGAATCGCCCGGCCAAAGCGGAACGGCAATCGCCCGGGGAATTTCTCCTCGCGCAGTCGCATCATCAACAACCGCCCGGTATGCAGCCTGCTCTCGGTCCAGCACGCAGACCGTGGCCCGAACCTGCAGCGCATAGTCAGTCATGATCACAGCGCCGACCCCAGCAACCAGGTAATTCTTCCACAGCGCGAAGTGAGAGGACTTCCCGAGCGTGTCCAGCGACAGGACGCAGGCGAGGCCCAGGAGCGTGGGCATAAGGCAAAAGATTCTCACCGGCTGACGGATATAGGAGTACGGAGGGATCACGACGCGGGAGATCCTGTACAGGACCCCCTCCAGCGGTCCCTGAAATGCCAGCGCAAGGCAAATCACGAACATGCACCAGAACGACACGAGCAGAAACGTGGCGAGCCGCCGACGCGAGTGCATCCGGTCAACCGGCAAATCGATCATCTTGGTTCCCATGAGCTGGCAAATAAACCCGACAAACAGGAACACCGCAATCGAGGGGCCGATGTAGATGTGCCAATTGTTGACACCGTCAGGCCCGCCAAACAGCCCCGAGAAATCCGGCGTGTTGATATTGACCTCCGCCTCCGAACGCCCTCCGCTCATGACAGATGTGCGGATGAACGGCTGCAGAAGAAAACGATACCCGAAAGCGCACGCAAGAAACAGGAGAAGGGGGCTCAGCGATAGACTCCAGCCCCTGCATCTCGGCAAAAACCTGTAAAATGGGGATTCGTCGGCAAAGGCGACAATGAGGCAGAAGACCGGGATGGAAAGAACGGAGAAAAAGAAAACCTGCACGTCACCGAGGCACGCGAGGAGCAATCCGGCACCGGCGATGATTCCGCCATACAGCCTGAAGCTTTGCACAGCAATGGCCAGACCAAGAAAGATCAACGGGACATAGGTCATCGCGTAGCCGCCGGGACTGCCGCCCAGCTGGGCAATCCAGCGGTAGGGAAACGCAATGGAAATCAGCGCCCCGAGCACAACCACATAGTTGTTCGCCGTGAAACGGCGGAAAAGAAGGGCAGAGAAAAGAAAGGTGAGCCAGATACTGACGAACCCGACGACATTCACGCCAAACGCATTCCCGCCGACCGCCGACGCGACCGCGAACAGGAGCGAAAACGGAAAAAAATAGGCTGAAGGGAAAAAGCGGCTGGAATCGTCGCCCACGTTGAATTCATACAGGTTGCTAAACCAGGGCGTGCCTCCCACCAGCATGTCCCGGAAAAGCCAGTAGTGGTAGTACAGCTGGAGTTGGTCGCCCTTCATCATGGCTCGCACGTTCCCGAGCTCAGTGTTGGTGGATGACGACGGGATGCCCTCCCCAAGATGCAAGGAAAGGGGCCAGGTAAAGACCAACCAGACCACTACGGCACACCCGAGCGACACCAGTTGCAGGCGCAGACCGCGAAGGGTAAATGCTGTGGAATGGTCCGGGATCATCGAACGCGAAGCGCCACCTGTTTCCGAACGATCTCAGGAAAGGATCTGCGGGACCCGATCCGCTTGACCTCCCGACCGCCCGCGCTGATCGCTTCGCACAGTGACTGCACGGGGCATCCGGGATCCAGCCCCCCCCGAATGGCAATGCCATAGGTGCCCACCCGGCGTTCCTCCCCGGGAAGAGGCAGCGGGTCGGTGCCAGCCAGAACGGAGATACCACGTGACCTCGCCGCGGCGAAAGGGGCGGGTTCCCTCCACCCGACCGGCCGGAAGCTGGTATCGGCCGGCATGGCGCCGTGGTTCTCTTCCCGGGACATCCATTCGAGCACCGTCCTGCCCCGGATACCGGTCCACTTTCCCGGAGCCCAGGGCAGTACAGGAACAGCACCCGCCTTTTTCACCTCAACAATCAAATCGGACAACTCTCCTCCGCCTCGAACCTCCTGGCCCGGTCTCAGCGCCAGCGCCAGGACCTCAAGTCGACACTTCGACACCAATTGACGTCCGGCAACAAGCAGAATACGGAACCCGCCATCGTCGCGAATCCATAGACCCTCAGGATCACCGGTTCGTTCGATCAACAACGGTTCGGACAATCGCATAGCCCCGCTCGCCAGTTTCACGAAAAAATCACAGTCCCCGCATTCCGCGAGAAAAAGGGCAAATGCGGCTTTCGCCGGGTCCATACCAGCATCTCTCGCGGCGTGGCATAGATTGTTCCGTCCCGCCCGAAGCACCGCCCCCAGGTCATGCCCGGGATAAACATGAACATGGGTGTCGGCAAGAATCACACCCCCCTCCCCCCTCCTTCACCGGCGCGCAACGCCCGTTCCACTGATTCTCCACGACGCACCGCCGCCACCACCTCTGCAGCTCTTCGCGCATCCGCCTGGAGTTGAGGAATCCGCACAGCGAGAATCTCCCGGTCGCGGTCACGATCGTCCCACCCGGTCCGCAGGTGCTCGACAAGTTCTTCCCGCGTGAACCGGTCAAAGCCGATGCACCGTTCCGGAAGGCCCAGACAGTTGAAGAAATATGATACTTTCGGCTGATAAGCCAATCCCAGCACGGGAGTCCCGGCAGAGGCCCCGAGGATGGATGAGTGCAGGCGCATCGAGAAAAGAAGATCGCATGCACCCATGACGCCCTTGAGTTCGTAGTGGTCGTGCTCGACATTGCCGATCCAAGCCTTGCGCAAGGAACCATCCACCCGTCCAATCAACTCCTCGGTAATTTGCGCGTCGTGATGCTGTGTTGCAATCGCGAGGACCTGCGCCCCAGTCTCCCCGGCGACGGCATTCAAGGCTTCGGAAAAAATGTCAAGGAATCGCTCCTGCCCCATGGGCTCACGCCGCGGCCTAGCCCATGTGTCAAGATACCGGTTCACGTTCACCGCCAGAATCGGAGCCTCCGGATCAATCCCCGATTGGCGCAGAATATCCTTCGCGCAACGGGGATTCACCGGCCGGACATTGACCGCCGCATCCGCAGCGAGAACAATATTCGGATTCTTTACTCCTACGTCGCGAAAAATGGCAATCGACTCCTCATCCCGCACCGTGATGAAGTCCATCAACTCGGCGACGTCCCGAAGCATCTTCCGGCCTGCGTCCGTGTCCACAGGACCGGCCCCCACATTGAAACAGGCCATCCGCTTGCCCTTTCGGTGCGCGCGGGGAAGCAGGATCGCCAGGGTAGACAGAAAATTGAACAACGGGTTGTATAGCGAGCGGTCAAAAAGGATGGCATCAAAAATCAGGGTGTAATCCGTCCGGAGAATGGACTGGTAGGTCGGCACCCCAAGCATCTTCACCGACGCATTCCAGGGCATCATCCCCACCGGCCGGGTGCGGTTGCGATAGGTCCGGCGCACGAACTTCTTGTTAATCGTGGGGATCTCGTAGAGAAGATGTTCTCCGCAGGCCTCATCCAGTGGATCCATGATCCCTGACATCAACGCCGCATCCCCGGCATTTCGACCGGACGACGAGCCAAGCAGTGTGATGGATTCAAGCACGTTGCGTCCCCTCATCAGGGAATGCATACTACCGGGATGAGGGACCGGCGAGCGAGAAATATTGCCCGGGTGCGCCAGGCGGGGATGGACGGTGACAATGGATCGTGAGCTGCGAGAGAGGATTCAACGCCACTTGGCCGGATTCGTAACCGACAGGAGAAAGAGGCGGGGCGAAGAGGTGCTTGAGTACAGGACCCGGTACATCACAGTCGTGGTGGAAAACCTCTTTCAACAGCACAATGCGAGCGCGGTGATCCGGACCTGCGACTGCTTCGGCATCCAGGATCTGCACGTCATAGAACTCGACAACCTCTTCGAGGTCAACGACAGGGTGGCCGTTGGGGCGGAAAAGTGGGTCAATGTACGGCGACATTCACGCCCCGATGCGGAAGCCACCCGGGAATGCCTGGAAGGCTTGAAGAGCAAAGGGTATCGAGTCGCGGCACTGACGCTCCGCGAAGGGGCCATGCCACTGGAAGACGTAATGCTCGACCAAAAACTGGCCTTGTGTCTCGGCACAGAGGAAGACGGCCTCACCGACACCGCCCACGAACTTGCCGACGTATTCGTTCGCCTTCCTCTCTACGGGTTTACGCAGAGCTTTAATGTCTCCGTCACTGCGGCGCTCTGCTTGTCCGCACTTACCACCCGACTGCACCGCACGACCGGTGACTGGCGCCTGACCGAGCCGGAAAAGGACGACCTGCGATACGAGTGGTACTGCCGAAGCGTTCCCAATGCGGATCTTCACGTGGCGCGCGTGATGCGTGAGGCTAGCGGCAGTTCCAAGCCCAGCGTGCATTAGGGGCCGGAAGACGATAAAAGCGGCCCAGGAAGTGGATTTCAGCCTGGATCACTATCGAGCCACTTCGCGGCTTCCCTGGCGAAATATGTGATAATCAGATCCGCGCCCGCGCGCTTGATCGAAGTCAGCGACTCCAAAACGGCGGCCTTTTCGTCGAGGGCACCGGCGGACGCAGCCGATTTAATCATGGCGTATTCTCCGCTGACCTGATAGGCCGCGATGGGAAGCAGCGTGGCCTCTCGAATCTCGCGAATCACGTCAAGGTACGGCATCGCCGGCTTTACCATGAGGATATCGGCGCCTTCATCCTCATCCGTGACCGACTCGTCCGCTGCCTCCCGCGGGTTCGCTCCATCCATCTGGTACGTCAACCGGTCCCCCTTAAACACGCTACCCACCGCGTCGCGGAACGGCCCGTAGAAAGAGGATGCAAATTTTGTAGAGTAAGACATGATCCCGACCTGTCGATGACCGCTCTCATCCAACGCGTGCCGAATCGTCGACACCTGGCCGTCCATCATGGCCGAAGGCGCGACCAGGTCCGCTCCCGCCCTCGCTGCAACCACTGCCTGCGCGCCGAGATTCTCCAGCGTCGCGTCGTTGTCCACATCCCCATCCCGCAGAACACCGCAGTGGCCGTGATCCGTATACCCGCAGAAGCAATTATCGCTAATCACGACCATTCCAGGCACGGCGACTTTTGCCGCACGGATCATCCTCGCCATCAAGCCGTCATCCCGGAGTGTATCGCCCCCGCCAGGGTCCTTGCTGTCCGTCACGCCGAAGAGCAGCACGGCATGGATCCCGTGATCCCGCGCCTCACGAACGACCGCTCCGACTGCGGATTCAGGATAGTTGCTGACCCCTGCAAGGCCGGCGATCGGCGCCGGCTCATCGATCCAGTCATTGACAAACAGGGGCAGGACAAAATCGTGCGGATGCAGCCGGGTCTCGCGCAACAGGTTTCGCATCGCCGTCGACGAACGGCGTCGCCTAAATCTCCTCGCGGGGAATTCACTCATAGCAAGAATCCATTAAAGCAGGTTCTTGATCCCCTTGGCGATCATCCGGGCCGACAATCTGGTCCCGAGTTGCTCGGCCAAGTCCGCAGACCCTTGCTCTTCGTCCTCCAGGGAGGATCGTCCGTCCCGTGACAGAGCCCGGGCCCGGAGCAGCAAGTGCCCACCCCCACAACCCCCGGCAAGCACCCCGAGACAGGAGTGGCAGCCGGCTCCGACCCGGGTCGTAAAGGCACGTTCCGCCCGCCATTCGGCCTGGCACGCCTCATCCACAACCATTTGCAGGCACCCTTCGACATCGGAGCGCCCCGCGCAAAACTGGGCAACCAGGATTCCCTGATGCGCGGCGGGAAGCATGACTTCCGCAGGCAAGGGCATCGCCTCCATCTCCGGCGAAAGGTCAACACGGAGACGAGCCAGCCCGGCAGCGGCCACGACGATGGCAGCCAGGTGGTCAGACCGAACAAGCTTCTCCAACCGCGTGGGGACATTTCCGCGCAAATCCACCAATGTCAACCGGGGATTAGCGGCTCGAAGAAAGGCCTTTCTTCGAAGGCTTGAAGTCCCGATCGCCGATTCGTCGGGCCACCGGTCAAGGTCCGCATGCGTCCGCCCCCGTTTCCGAATGAGGACATCGTGTGGCGCGGCGCGCGGAAGAACCGGGATCAGCCGCGTTCCATCCGCAATCGCGACCGGAACATCTTTCCCGGAATGCACGGCCAAATCAATGCCCCCGCTCAACAGAGCCTCTTCCAGATCGACCACCCACTTTTTCTTGTCCGGCAGTGTTTCATCCGGAGTACCCCGGGCGAGATCTCCCTGCACGCTCATGGGAACCAGTTCTACGGCGGGACAGGTGTCACCCAGGGAGGATGCAACTAATGCAGCCTGCGTCCGGGCCAGACTGCTCTTCCGGGAGCCGAGACGGAGAGTTTCCGGTCTGTCCTGTCCTAGGGTCGTCATGCCTGCACAATACGATATCGTACTAGGCCTAAAGAATGCCACGCTAGAGAGAACTCTTTTCTCTTCCCTGGTAGAACCGAAGAAGCCCGAGATGAAATATTCAATCGTCGGGCCCTTCCTCGAACACCAGCTTTGTCCGATGATGGATCTCGTCGCACCGGGAGCAGGTGTACTCCTCCTTCACGATATTCGCCGATTTCAACCTCGCCGCGGGTTCGCCGCGGAGAATGAATTCACGGCCGGCCGATGACAAAAACTCGCCCTTCGCATTCAGCATGACGAGGGTCGGATAGCCCCGCACGTTGAATTTCTGGAGCAACGCCTTCGCGGAGGCGGATTTGTAGCGCACGGTGGGCCATTTCATCCCTGTGGACTTCATGTACTC
>CAZTAB010000455.1:0-5418 GCA_964611475.1 uncultured Verrucomicrobiota bacterium
GACCGGTTTCTGGTCACCGATGTTTCCCTGCCTGACCAGTTCGAGCCCGACGATCTGCCGGAAGAAGCGAACTACAGCGATCTGCCGATCATCCAGTATCATACGCTTCAGCCGTCTGACTGTGACCGGGTTCGCTTTTACGCGACGACGCAGGATTTCTTTGACGTTTTCACTATTCACCCACCCGGGGTCGCGAACGTGGATACAGTGCTTGAATTGTACCGCGAGGAATTGAACGGCGAACTGACATTGGTCCTGCAGGTTGATGAATTTGACGAGCGGCAGGGGGAACTTGCCGGTCTCGACTTTCCTTCGAATGGGTTCTACCAACTCCAAGCCTGCGTTCTGGATCAGCCCGGGAGCGCCGATGTTCCCGCCGCGGGGGGGCTGCCGCTTATTGCCGCCGTGGCAGGAATGAGCGGGGGTACAGGCGGCGGATTCGGTTTCGGCGGATATTTCCTGGGCGCCGATGTTCCATCGGGCATGGAGGGGATCAATGTGGTTGTGCTCGACACAGTTACCGAGACCGCGCTGGAGGGAACGCTCGTAGAACTGCGGGACCCTCTGGGGCTCGTGCTCGACACTGCTACTGTGGGGGCCAGCGGACAGGTGAATTTCCCGTTTCCGCAGGGCGACTACGTTGTCGAGGCCACTCCAACCAACGAGTTCTTCCTCCCTGTTTTCGATCCGTTCAACGCGTCCATGACCGCCACGAACGAGTTGTCGAACTTTGGCTATCCGCGGGAGTTGAACCCTGGGGATTTCTCAACGATCAGCTATGGTTCCTCGGCGGTGCTGGAGACAACGTTCATGGGCTTTTACTTCCATCCGTCTGCAATTGTCACCGGCGCGGTTGAGGACGCGTCAACGTGCGAAGCGGTCGACGAGGCGATCATGCAGGCCGTCCGGAACAGCGATGGTGCGATATTCAATCGCTTCGAATGGTCCACCTATGGAGACTTCTGGTATACCTCGTCCAGCGGGAATTTTTCCAACAACCTTTATTTGCTTGCTGACGGATCCACCTACAGGATTTTTGTTCAGAAGAGTGGATTCACAGCCCAGGATGAGGGCACCTATACACCCGGCCTTGGGGATGTCATTGACTTGGGGACGGTCCAGATTACTTCGGATGATTTGAACTCGAACGGGATTCCCGACTCGTGGGAGCAATTCTACTTTTCTGGATTGATTCCCGGCACGAATGACCCGGATGCGGATTTCCAAACGGACTTTGAGGAATACGTTGCCGGGACGAATCCAAACGACTCCGGCAGCGTATTCAGGATTCCTGACGTGCATGCAACCAATGGTCAAATTGCCGTGACTTGGACGGTCTCTACACTCGGGAAAAACCGGGAATACCGAGTCCATTCGTATGACCTAGTATCGAGCAACCTCTCGGCACTCACTCCGTGGATGCCGGGGGCACAGTCGGTCACAGAAATGAGTTGGACCAACACGATGCCGGTCACCACGAATGAAATGCACGTGGTGGAAGTGCAAGTTCCCTGAACGTGAAGCACCTGCCCCGCGGTGCCCTTTTTCTAAACCTGTCCCCCGGACCCGCGATCAGCATTGTGTGCCCTGGGTGGGCCGTTTCTTCCGGGAGGAAATATTTTATGGGGAGGGCAGGGGGAAGATATCACCGGGTCACACGACGTAAGCAATGAGCATGGAATTAAAATGATCGAAAAACGGAACAGTATTTTTGATACAAAGCGGTCCGGCAGTCAGATCTTGGTCTCGAAAAAAAATACTCATCGACCTTACAATATTGAGATCCGCCCGCGACCTTGGCCCTGCCGGACCGCTCAGTTTTTCCGCCACGACCTTGCCTGACGCGACGTCTTCTCCTCCTGCCCATGGAACCCGTCCCGGGACACCCGGTCGACGGGTTCCTTTTTTTGACTTCGCATTCAGAACGCCCCTGTTTCCAAGGAGTCGCTATATTTTTATTCGTGTCAGGCTCGCAAGATGCTGCATGCCGCTTCCCTGGACGGGAATGGAGGAATATGAATATTCCCCGGACCTTTGTCCCCATCCACCGGCAGAACACACGACTCACGGTGGTGTAGTGCTAGCACCCGAGTGGCGTCGTGAGTGGTTTTGGCGACGCCTCCCTTGCCGCTGGTTCCCGTGAGACAATTCGGAATCCGGCCCTGAGAAGGGCTGGATAGAGATGCCAGTTCTCCGCACGTGGACATCGTCGGCCATTTCTCTTCAAAATATCCAAGGGTTCAGTTTCCTGATCACTTGGGGCCACCTGACCAGGTTTTTGCTCATGCAGGAGGTTGACGGCATTTCCAAATACATGACGAATTCCTTCTCCAGGTTTTTCAGTTTGCGGGGTTCGACATCCAGTTTCCGTTCGGTATTGACCGCTGAGGGGGGCAGACGTGCGAAGCGACGTGGCTATTCGCCTCGTTTCCTTGCCGTTTAACCGCTCGTAGCTTTGTCGAATAGACTCATAAACGGTTCTTGGCGCCATATATTGTGGTATATTGAATAGATGATTCTATATGTAGGGGCTCCAGGCCTGGAGGCAGGAGGCAAAATATTCTCCAAAAAGTTCCCTTGTGAGCCGGAATGGGTCTGGACCCGGCGGCAAGCATGGAAGTGGGGCCGGGTATCCAACGGGTCGATCTTCCAGCCCGTTGCTTTCGTAGACAGTACGTCCGCGGGCGACCCTGAAACTTTGGGCGGTGGACTGCGGGGACTTTCCATTGGCCTACGACCAGGAATCCCGCGTCGCCGACTAGCCGGCGGGGTTGTCCCTATCGAATCGACTGAACGCCAGGATTGGCATCGATTCCGGCTTGAGCCGAACCGGGGGATTCGTGAATAAACAGATGCCCATGCCCTCCAAGAAGACAAAGCAGACACCGATGATGCTCCAATACCGGCGCATCAAGAGCGAGTTGGCGGATGATACCATCCTCTTTTTTCGCTTGGGCGACTTTTACGAGATGTTTTTCGAAGACGCCACGATCACCTCGGAAACTCTGGACATCGCACTTACACGGCGAAACAAGGTGCCGATGTGCGGCATCCCGTATCACCAGCTCGACCCATACCTTGCCAAAATGATCCGTGCTGGAAAGAAGGTGGCGATCTGCGAGCAAGTGGAGGACCCGTCAGAGGCCAAGGGGATTGTGCGCCGAGAGGTTGCTCGGGTCGTGACGCCGGGAACCATTCTTGAGGAACACGTGCTGGATGCTGACCGGAACAACTATCTCGCCGGCCTGACGCATGGCGGCTCAGGTTTCGGCCTAGCCGTGCTCGTTTTGTCTACGGGAGAGTTTTTTATTGAGGAATCCGACGATCCCGGGGTGCTGGCGAACGAACTGCTTCGATACCTTCCATCAGAGTGTATCTTGCCGGAGGAGTTCTTCGTGGAGCAGGAGCGGAACGGTGTGATCGAGGCACCTTCGAGTTGTCTCTTTTCCCGGCAGGAGGACTGGATTTTTGAATACGACGTCGCAGTCGACACGCTGACGCGCCACTTCAAGGTGCAATCTCTTGCGGGCTTCGGGTGCGACGGTTGCACTGTGGGCATTGAGGCGGCCGGTGGCGTGCTCCACTATGTGGCAAAGGAACTGCGGCGCCATACCGGTCACATCCGTCAGCTTCGTTTCAAGAATCCATCCGACTACATGGTCCTCGACGAAACCACGGTATCGAATCTGGACCTGGTTCCTTCGCTCCGTCCGGGCCGGGAGGCCGCATCGCCAAACCTGATGCGGGTTCTCGACGCAACGCGGACGGCGATGGGAGGGCGTCTGCTCCGCCACTGGGTTCTCCGGCCTCTGTTGTGTCGCGGGTCGATCGAGGCACGCCATGAAGTGGTGGCCGACTACTGCAATCAGCGTGCGCCCCTTGGTTCCCTGCGTGAAGCGCTGGGCGGGGTTAAGGACATGGAGCGGCTGATTGCGAGGCTGGGCACGGGCAGTGCCAATGCGCGGGATTTGAAAGCTCTGGGCACATCGCTCGAAAGCCTGTCGGAGGTGTGCGTAGCGGCCGAGGCGTTTGATTCGCGCCTGCATCGAGACCTGGTCGAGGGCATCGATACAATGCCGGAGGTCTGCGATCTCATCGAGCGATCGATTCAGGATGAGCCGCCGGTAACCATTCGGGAAGGCGGCCTGATTCGACGGGGATATCATGAGGAACTGGACAGCCTGCGTGAAGCAGCCACCGAAGGCCGGAAATGGCTGACCGAGTTCCAGGCTCAGGAACAGGAGCGCACCGGGATCAAGAGCCTCAAGGTTCGGCATAACAAGGTCTTCGGATACTATATTGAGGTGACGAAGAGCAACCTGGAGAACGTTCCAGATGCGTATGTGCGGAAACAAACCCTGGTGAATGCCGAGCGTTTCATCACGCCGGAGCTGAAGGATTATGAAAACAAGATCCTCGGTGCCCAGGACCGTGCCCAGGACCTGGAGTACGAGCTATTTCAGGAAATTCGGAGATGCATTCTCGAAGAGACGGAGAAGATCCAGAGGACCGCCGAGTCCGTGGCCGCGATGGATGTCCTAGCCGGTTTTGCCGACCGGGCACTCGCCCTCCGGTACGTGAGGCCCCGGCTGGAGGAAGGGGCGGCCCTTCGTATTGTGGATGGTCGGCACCCCATCATTGAACAGATGCCGGACGCTGAGGCCTTCGTTCCAAACGACACGGTTCTCGACACTCTTGAGAACCAGCTCATCATCATAACCGGCCCCAACATGGCCGGGAAATCTACCTATATCCGGCAAGTTGCCTTGATTGTTGTCATGGCCCAGGCGGGCTCCTTTGTGCCTGCGGCAGAGGCGGAGATCGGAATCGTCGACCGCGTGTTCACTCGGGTCGGGGCAAGTGACGATCTGGCCAGGGGACGCAGCACGTTCATGGTGGAGATGCAGGAAACGGCCAACATTCTCAACAATGCCACCCCACAGAGTCTGATCGTTCTCGACGAAATTGGCCGCGGCACCAGCACCTTCGACGGCATCAGCATCGCATGGGCGGTGGCGGAGCATCTTCACAACCAGGCGAAGGTCAAGGCCAAGACCTTGTTCGCAACGCACTATCATGAACTCACGGATCTCGCCCTTACGATGCCAGGCGTTCGCAACTACAACGTCTTGGTGAAGGAGACTGGCGATCGCATCGTGTTCCTGCGAAAGATTGTGGAAGGCTCTGCGGATAAGAGCTATGGGATTCAGGTCGCGAAACTGGCCGGTCTACCCGGTGTCGTAATCCGCCGTGCTAACGAGATTCTCGCGAATCTCGAAGAAGGAGAATTCGAGGAAAACAAACAGCCCAAGATCGCGAAGAAGCGGGCGCAGAAGGGGAAGGGGGGGGATCAGTTGCGATTGTTTTGATCCCTTGGTTTCGCCTTGTCGAAGAGGTGGAAAAGCAAGGCAGGAAGAA
>CAZTAB010000456.1:0-4977 GCA_964611475.1 uncultured Verrucomicrobiota bacterium
AAGAGGATTGGGCTGTCCATTTCCCGCGGGTCGAAATCGCTCTCGAGTATCGCGTAGACGGACGAGATTTCCGCCGCCGACTCGAGCGTCTCAACGACTCCAACAAGCAACCAGGCGCGCAGCGGGTCGGGGATGGGTCCCGGGAAATTCCGAAGGCGGTGGAGTAGTTCATCCCGTCCATTTGCCCGTTCGTATAACTCGTGATAGGCGGTCAGCAGGCGGGGTAGGTCTGGATCCCTCCACTGTTTGCCGTGTTGAGTGATTCCTGAGGTGAGCAACTCCAGCGCGCCGACAGTGTCACCCTGCCGGTCGCGGGCGCGCGCGGCAAGGATGCTGCCCCGGGCCAGGTAGGCGTTGTCCGGGGAGTTGGCACGAAGAGAGTCATATCTTCCCCTGACTTCATTCCAGTCCTCTTTTGCCTCGGCAATCCGGATCAACTGGTATTGCGCATACGCAGTTTCCTCGCCCGCACCGGGAGGGTTCCCCGCTGCCCGGATGGCGGCGTGGTACACCTCCTCCGCCTCGGGCCACTGGCTTTGGCGGAATGAAATGTCGCCCTTCAGGTTGAGTGCCGCGGGAAGGTGATTCGAGTCGGGGTGCTCCGCTTCGATTCGTTGGACCAGGACCAGTGCCTCCGGATCCTCTTGCTGCACTGCGTGAGTCATGGCGCGGAAGTAGAGGGCGCCATCGTGCCGGTCGGACGCGTGATGCACGGAGAGAAACGCATCCAGCAGTCGTTCGGCCAGTTTCCACCGTTCCGCCCGGACTGCCGCCAGGGCCTGGTAGTAGGCTGCGGCGTCAGTCCGGTCCGAGTTCTCGTGATCGCGGAGAAACACGCCGAATGCCTCCAGCGCGTCTGTGAATCGGTTAGCCTGGAAGAGCGAAGCCGCCGCGATGAAGTCGAGGCCCTCCCGCTCCGGGTTCCCGTGTCCCGCCTGGTTCCTGTAGGTCTCCGCGATCGCGTGGGCCTCGTCGAAGCGGTCGGAATCCAGTAGGGACTGTGCCCATGCGCCAGCCACTTCCAGGTGCCGGAAGTAGGGTGGAGTGCGATCGAGAAGGGGGGCCGCGTAGCGGGCAGCGTCGTCGGGCCGGCCGGCGCGCGCCGCGCAAATCGTCGTCGCGTAAAGGACATCATCCCGATCCCCGAGATTTTTATCCCGGAGGAGGCGTTCGTACGCGGGCAGGGCGAGTCGGAACAGGTCAAGCTGCAGGAAGGCGCCGGCCCTCGCTTTTAACAGCGCGCTTCCAGTCCGGTTCCTTGCCTGTTCCGTTCTCATGAACTGCACCGCAGATGACGTTTCGTCGGTGTCCTCCGCCGGGGTTAGGGCCAGCCTTTCCTGCAGTTGCTGGATGACATCTTCGGGATGTGCCGCATATCTGTAGCATCGGAGAGCCAGCAACGGATCTCCCGCAAACGCGCAACGGCGGCCAAGGTGGAGCATGTCGGGCGTCCACCCGTACCGCTCGACCGGGTTGCCGTCCAGGAGGTGCTCATAATGCTTCAGCAAGTCCCGGACCCTCTCGATTTCCCCGCGGTCCGCGAGCGTGCGCGCAAGCGAAAGAAAGGATTTTCGACGAACCTCGGCGGACGGGTTCATCGACTTGTCGCCTCCCAGCAGCAGATTATAGAATTTTAGCGCGCGCCGGGTATCCCCTGCGCTTTCCAGCGCGGCGGCGAGGTTGTACATCAGGATCTCCCTTTCGACATCCTGCAGGTTTTCGCGGAGTGCCCGGGCGAGGAGGCGGGTCGCATTTTTGCTCCGTCCCAACTGCTGCTCCAGTTCCGCCCATTTCAGCAGCGCGTGACCGTGGTGCAGATTCTTGCTTTCGGGGCGATCCTCCCGGTTGCCAAAATGAAGATAGCACTGCTTGAACGCCTCGATGGCGCCGTCCAGGTTTCCCGCGTGATCGAGAGCGATTCCCATGTGGTAGTAGAGGTTCCCGAAGGCGGGGCCTATGCGGACGGTGGCGTCCCCGCCGTGCCATGCCACGAGTTCGGCGAAGATCTGCAGGGATATCTGCGTGTCGCCGCTGTTCAGCAGTTTCACAGCTTCCGCATATCTCTCCGCCAGTGGAGGCGCCGGCTTTTCCTCCCGGGTGTCGATGGCAGATGCGGTGAGGGTTGGCAACAGCAAGGTCATTGCCAAGCGGCGACTTGCATCTCGGAGGCGTCGAAAAGGGAGGGGGACAGGGAGCATCATGGCCGGGTGCTTCCTGGTGCTGTCGGGTTTGAGCGCGTCGCGATGTTCTTCATCAGCAGTGGACGCAGGTCGAATACTTCCCACCCGCCTTCATCGACTCTTCGCGTGTGGAGAATCAGGCCGAGCCGCGCCGTCGGTCCCTGGATGAAGGCGAGCCGTATGGTCCGGACACCGGGCTCGACAACGAGGATCGCTTCTTGTGGCTCGAACCCGTGGATCCCGTCGTGTACAATGACGTCCTGGCCGTCGATCTGGAAAATGGCCCCAGCGTCGGTGGTGAGCCGAAATTCGTGGATGCCGGCCCGGGAGGCTGGCCAGGGGACGGTGGCGGTAAAGTCATAGCCCATCCACGGCTTTTCCGCACCAAGCCGCGCGGCCATGTCGCGGCTGCCGGGAAACGAGCAGAGGTAGGTGTACAGCTTATGTTCCAGTTCCACGGTGCCTCGTCCCTGGAACCACTCTCCATCCTTTCTCCGAACGCCGTCAATCCGGTCAAACAGAAGAATCCTGCCGACCATTGCTCCCACGGGGAGCCTGGACGAGTTTCCCAGGGTCTCCAGTTCATCCTCGAGTCTTGTTGCGTAGCTGAAGTCGTTATCCAGGTTTCCGGAGATCCAGCCGCCCCGTGCGAGGAATACGGGAGGCGGAATTGCGACGGTTGCCGGAGCAATCACCGGGACGGCACTCGAGAGATCACGCAGGTCTTGTCTGGTGCTTTGCCCCGTGAGAGCTTTCTTCAACTCCTCCCGGGTTCGAGCTTCTGGCTGGGGCGGGGGGAGACTCAAGGTGGTGACGATCAGTTCGGGTGGCTCGCGGACCTCGGGGAACACCGTCCGTCGCGCAAAGATGGCAATCACCATGACGTGAATCAGCAGGCTGGCCAGGATCATGACGGTCTGCCGGCGCTTCACGAAGAGCCGGATTCTGGACAGGGAGGAGTTCAATTGTCCAACAAGCTGATGTGTTCGATGCCCGCGCGGCGGCATGCACTCAGGACATCGATAAACCTTTGTTCCGCCGCCCCATCCGCGCATTGAACGACGACCGAGGGGTCTGCGTTCGCCACGCGTGAGACCCATTCGTACCGGCTAAGTCGGGCGGAAAGCTCGGTCACGATGTGTGTGCCTGGGCGTGTCAGCAGTGGTTGCCCGTTCAAGGTGACGGCTCCTCCGTCGTCTATGGCGATGAGCATGCGTTCAACGTGTACCGCCGTGTCTGGACCGCCCGCCCCGCCGGGCATGCCGACGGGGAGGTCTGCTTCCTCCTTCTGCAGGGTGGCGGCGACCATGAAGAACACCAGCATCAGGAAGCTCATGTCGATCAGGGAGGCAATTTCGAGCCGTGGTCCCTGTTCCTGATCGATACCGGCGAAATAATTGGATTTCATGCTCAGCGGTCCGAAGTGAACGCCGTGAAGATCACCTCTTCGATTCCTGCCTGGCGGGCTGCATGGAGGACTTTCTTCACGTCGCCATGCCGGACTCGTCGATCCGGGCGAATCTGCAGCTTTGTTCCCGAGGATGCCACGTTTTGGAGTCGTTGTTCGAGCGTCGCCGCATCGATGACCGATCCATGTTCGTCCCCAAACCTTCCGTCCTCGTACACGTTGATCAGGATGCGCTGGGTGATCCCTTTAGGAACGCGGGCGTCCTCCGAGACGGGGAGATTGATCCTGCGGTCCTTCAGGTAGGTGATGATGGTCGAGCTCGTCATGAAGAAAATCAGAAGGAGGAACACGAGGTCGATCAGGGGCGAGAGATCGATGGTGCAGTCCTCGAACGAAGGCTGGGTTCGCTTTTTATTTTTGGGCATGGCGAACTTTCGTGACGGGATGTCGAATGCCCGGTTGGCTGCATGGTGCCCCGTGTCTGATGACAGGCCTGATCATCATGGGATATTCGTCACTCGTCATTTCCCAATCCGTTGGGCAACCTGCTTTCGCGGAAACCCGGGTTCAGGGACTCTAGGCTGGCATCCAGCAATTCGTCCGCGATGGCCACGCAACGGCCGATCAGGCGGGTCAGACGGTTGCGGAAGACGAAGTAGCAGAAAAGGGCGGGGAGTGCGATGATCAGTCCGCAGGCAGTGGTGACCAGCGCCTCGCTGATGTGCCCCGCCAGGCGGGTGGGATCTCCCATTCCTTCGCGACCCATCGTGCTGAAGGCCTTGATCATACCAGAGACGGTTCCGAGAAGTCCGAGCATCGGGGATGCTTGCGCGAGAATCGAGAAGTAGTTGATCCAAAGCATGTATTGTCCATTGGTGCGTTCGGCGAACTCGTTGATGGCCTCGTGTACCTGTTCGCGTCCGAGTGTCTCGCGGTCGCTTGGATCCATGGCGGGGAGTGATCGTCCCAGCATGCGCCCCAGGTAGCTCGGATGTTCCCGCGCGGTCTCGACCGCCGTGCGGACCTGGAACGCACTCATGTTCCCGTGCAGTTCCCTGACGAGGTTCGGCGGGCAGAACTCTGCGGTCCGGAGGGCGGATATGTTGTAGAGGGCCAGTGCCAGCACTGCGATCGAAAAGGCGGCCAGCGGCCACATCGCCCATCCCCCGGCTGCGAGCAGTCCGCCCAGCGTGACCTCCTTGTGAGCTATTTCCGGTTCGGGAGCTGACGGAAGTGTCTCTTCGAGATCCGGATCCAGGCCCTCGATTCCTCCGGCCCCCTGGCCCGACGCCGTGGCAGGCGCGAGGGCGAGCACCAGGAACATGACCGCAAGCGGCCGAAGAAAAGGGCGAATTCTCAGAATCATATCATGCTCCACATGGTGGCGAA
>CAZTAB010000457.1:0-10935 GCA_964611475.1 uncultured Verrucomicrobiota bacterium
TTGACGCCCTGCTCGAGAAAACCGCATCCGCTCGGGCGCTTCGTGATGACATGGATGCGCTGCTCACCGCGGTGCGGGAAACCCCGCTGCCGAGGAACGTAGACCCGACGGTCTTGCGTCGAATCGAAATCCAGGGCCGACGTGAACTGACAGGGCCGGCACGCAACGCGCAGACCTCGTTTCTGCGGCTGTGGCGCCCCGCCGTTGCCTCGGGCATTGCGGCCATTTTGCTTCTATCCCTTGGGATCCGTTACATCGGGCAAAACCAAGGACCGCCAGATTTTGCCGGTATTCCGGAACTCGACCGGACGGAGTACGCCTGGGATATCGAGGACGAGGAGGTGGACGACCTCTACAATCTGTTAGCACTGGCTGAAGGTGGCATGGAGGATGCCGGTATAGACGGCGATGAGGAGTTGCTTCGGGAGCTCCTTAGTTTGGAGGGACTAAACATATGAAAGCGATACGGTATCCATTGTTTCTTTTGATTGTTTCGGCGGGTCTCGCCATTCCCGCGGCGGGTCAGGAACCACCGGACGAGATGCTTCCGGAAGGGCACAAATTTGAGCGTCCCCCGCCGCCGCATCACGACCATCGTGCCCACCGGCGAGGCGACGCCCCCCCGCCAGAGCACCTCCGGCGGGACCACGACGGTGGCGGTCCCCTCGACCGCCTGATGAATCACCTGCGCGAGGCGGATCCAAAAGCATTTGAGGAACTTCAGCGTCTACGCAAGGAGGATCCCCGTGCATTCCGACGGCACCTCAAAGAACGGCGCGATCATTTGCGCCGGGAAGAGTTCATGGACAGCATGGCGGAGTTCCCGCCGCTGCTCGAGGCCATCGAAAAAATGCCTTCGGATCAGCGCGAAATGCTCAGGGAACGCCTGCAGGGGGCACTGGACGTGGAGAAGCGCCGCGTGGGCAACAGGACGGATCTGCAGGTTCGCAAACTGGAAAAGGAACTGAGGCAAAAAGCGGAAGCCTATCGGAATGTGCAGGAAGCGGAGCAGGACGGCGCGAAGGAGGAAATCCGCGCCTCGCTGGAAAAGATCTTCGACGCGCGGGAGGCACTGAGAGCCCGTCAGGTTGAAGAGGCGGAAAAACGGCTCGAGAAACTGAAGAAAGCGATGGCGTCCCGTGCGTCGAACCGGGAAAAGATCATGGAGCGGCGATTGCTCGAATTGACTGACGGCGACCCGCTCGCATGGTAGGAATCAGGAATTGTAGACTACCTTCCCGTCACTCCACAGCTTCTCCAGCGCATAGTACTCCCGAAGCTCCGCTGAAAACAAGTGGACAACAACATCGACGAAATCAAGGATGATCCATCCACTTTCGGGTGTTCCGGAGCGGTGGTAGACCTTGACTCCGGCATGTTTCAACGGAATCTCCACCCCCTCTGACAACGCCTTTAGATGCGGAGGGCTGGTCCCGGTGGAAACCACAAAATAATCAGTGATGCTAGAGACGCCCCGCACATCAAGAACGACAGGGTCAACGGCCTTTTTTTCGTCGACAGCCTGTCCCAGCAGCTGAATCAGTTCTTCCGTTTCGATGCTCCGTACCTCCGCCCTTGGCCCTGCATTTTCAACAGACGGCAACGAGAAGAACAAAGGGAACGAAATACCCCGCAGAATTCATTTCGCTGCCTTCCGCTCACAATTCCCCATTTACGTCGTGCGCTAACACTTAAAAAGCCCGTGCTCGTATATATACATTTCCACTGCCTCCGGCACAAGGTACCGGATGCTCATGCCTTCGGCCAGCCGCATGCGGATATCGGACGACGAGATATCGATGCGATGGCCATGGATCAAGCGATCGAGAAGCTCCTTCTTCCGGCCAGGCTGTAATCGGAAATCGATCGCCTCCAGGTCTTCCCTTCGAAAGTTGGGCCGGACGAGGGAAACGATCCGGAACTCGCCCAAAAGTTCCTCGATCCGGTGCCAGGCGTGGAGTTCCGGAAGGGTGTCGCTTCCGATGACAAACAGGATCTCGTCGTCTTCCAGCTCCTCCTGGAGAGTGGTCAACGTATCGTAGGTGAAGGACGTGGTCTCCCTTTCCAACTCCATCGCTGTGACTTCAAACCGAGGATCCGTCTCGGCCACCATCTCGAGCATGTGCACCCGATGATCTCCAGGCGCGAAATCTGCCACGTCCTTATGGGGGGGGAACCCGCAGGGAACGAAAAGAAGGTGATCCAGTTCAAAGGACTCGAATACATCCTGCGCCAAAATCAGATGCCCATTGTGAATTGGGTTGAAACTCCCGCCAAATACGCCGATTTTCTGACCCAAATGTACTTCCTCCGTGGCCGCTTCTGCCTGGACGAAATATAGGATTTCCTTTTAAAATGGTCAAAACTTCCCCATGGAAATCTCTTGGGACACCACCGGGTGGTGGTTTTGAGCTTCCGGCTAATAAGGTGATGTGCCCGGGACTCGAAGTTTGACCCCATGGGCGTCCTCGCTGCCATTCCGTGCACAATCGCCTGCCAAGATAGCCGTTCCGTTGACACGTCGGCAGAACCCGAAGAACTTCCGGACAGGCGGGCCGGATGGACAACCCGCGCGCACCGGTCGATCCGCTTGGTGGGCAACCAAGTGCCGGGAGCGGTGGACAGCACATTGGAATTCGGTCATCAAGATGCCACCTGACCAGGCAGCATTGACAGCGCCCGGGGTGAAGCCGCCATTCAAATCATTCCGCGGCACCTTCTGGTCGGCTCACTCTGGAGCGGAATCCTCCTGACCCGTTCCTCGAGAGATCTATCCGGTGGCATCCTGGACAGTTTCACCATCAATGTCTGCGACAAAGGCCCGCTGCCTTCGCGCCCAATTCCCCATCTCTGACGTTGACGCCAAGCCAAAAGCTGTGCAAGGTCGTCGTCCCGAAGGTGTGAGGCAGTTCACGGCGTGCCTTTCGGGCAACCACCCCCCGAATCATCCCGCCCTGGAGGCTCTCGCAACTCACTGAAGTTTAGCAAGATGGCGAAGTATATCTTCATTACCGGCGGGGTCGTTTCCTCCTTGGGGAAAGGAATCACTGCTGCATCGATTGGGCGGCTCCTGATCGACCGCGGGCTGAATATCCGTATGCAGAAGCTCGATCCCTACCTCAACGTCGACCCGGGCACCATGAATCCCTATCAGCACGGCGAGGTATACGTTACCGACGATGGCGCGGAAACGGACCTGGACTTGGGCCACTATGAACGCTTCACGGGCATCAACACCTCGCGACAGTCCAACTACACCGCAGGCAGGATCTATTGGGAAGTGCTGCGCAAGGAACGGCGCGGGGATTACCTCGGCCGAACCATTCAGATGATCCCCCACATCACCGACGAGATCAAGGCGGCGATCCGAAGCCTCGACGATGACGAAGTGGACGTGATCCTTTGCGAAATTGGCGGCACCGTGGGGGACATTGAAGGCCTGACGTTCCTGGAGGCAATTCGCCAAGTCGGCCTGGAGGAGGGCCGCGAGAATGTCATGTACGTGCACCTGACCTACGTGCCCTACATCCGCGCCGCGGGAGAAGTCAAAACCAAGCCAACCCAACAGAGCGTCGCTAAATTGCGGGAGATAGGCATCATTCCCGATGTGCTGATCTGCCGCTCCGAGGTTCCGATCACTGATGAGGTGAAGGACAAGCTTTCCCTGTTCTGCAACGTTCACAAGCACTCGGTCATCGTCGAGCAGGATGTTCAGCACTCCATATACGAGGTCCCGGTCGGGCTCTCCGAGCAGGGTCTCGATGAAATCATCATGGTGCAATTCCAGCTGGCGCGTCCTTCCGGCCAGCTTCAAGACTGGCGCGACATGCTGCACACCGTAACCCATCCTGAGGGAGCAGTCCGCATCGGCGTCATCGGCAAGTACGCGGAATTGCAGGACGCCTACAAATCGATCTTCGAGGCGATCAGCCACGGCGGGATCACACGTCGCTTCAACGTCGATATCGTCAAGATCGCCTCCGAGGAAATCGAACAGGGGCTTCATGCGGCCGAGTTGCAGAAACTCGGCGGCATTCTAGTTCCCGGCGGATTCGGAGACCGGGGCATTGAGGGCAAGATCACGGCCATTCGGATCGCTCGGGAATCCGGCATCCCTTTTTTGGGGATCTGTCTCGGGTTGCAATGCGCAGTGATCGAATTCGCCAGAAACGCCTGTGGCCTCGAAGGCGCGCACTCCACAGAAATCAACGGACATACGACCCACCCAGTCGTATGCCTGATGGAGGAACAGGAGGAAGTGATCGACCTGGGCGGCACAATGCGGCTCGGTGCCTGGCCCTGCCGGCTTGTTCCCGGCCACAAGGCACACGAGGCATATGGGGAGTCGGATATTTTGGAGCGGCACCGGCATCGGTATGAGGTGAACAACGCCTATCGGTCACGGCTTGAGGAGAAAGGTATGGTCCTGTCCGGACTCTCGCCGGATTCAAAACTGGTGGAAATCATTGAACTGCACGACCACCCCTGGTTCGTGGCCACCCAGTTCCATCCCGAGTTCAAGTCCCAGCCTCTGCTCCCGCACCCGCTGTTTCTTGGATTTGTCGACGCGGCGATCAAGCACAGCCAGGGGATGAAGGCTTGAAGGCGGTGATTGCACTGGAGGACGGGACCACCTTCGAAGGCGAGTCCTTCGCCGGATCCGGGGAAGTCTTCGGCGAACTGGTCTTCAACACCTCCCTGACCGGCTACCAGGAGATCCTGACCGATCCATCCTACAACGGGCAGATCGTGACGATGACCTATCCACTCATCGGCAACTACGGCATCAACGAGGAAGACATGGAGTCCTACCGACCACATGCCCGAGGCCTCGTGGTCGGCGAGTGCAGCAGAATTCCGAGCAACTGGCGCTGCGACCTGAGTCTCCCGGACTACCTCGCAAAAAACGGCATCCTGGGAATTCACGGGGTGGATACCCGCGCCATCACACTGCATATCCGGCAGAGCGGTGCCATGAAGTGCGTGATCTCAACCGAGGACACCGACCCCGATTCGCTGGTGCGGAAGGCAAAGGCGTCCGCAGGACTAGTCGGCCGCGACCTCGCCACCGAAGTTTCGATACGGGAAAAGACCCGCTGGGAGGCAGCACCGGACGCGCCGGACGCGTCACGCCGGGTCGCCGTTCTGGACTGCGGCATGAAATACAACCAGATGCGAATCCTGTCCAAACTCGGTTGCGCCCTGGACGTCTTTCCCGCCACTGCAACCGCCCGCGAGATTTTGGAAGGCGGTCCAGACGGCTTTTTCGTTTCCAATGGCCCTGGCGACCCGGAAGGAGTTCCTGACGTGATCGCGATTGTACGTGAAATCGTCGAATCGGGGTTGCCCACCTTCGGCATCTGTTTCGGGCACCAGCTCCTGGGCCTTGCCCTGGGGGGATCCACCTTTAAATTGAAATTCGGGCACCGGGGCGGCAACCAGCCGGTGAAAGACCTCGATACCGGCCGGGTGGAAATCACGTCGCAGAACCACGGGTTCTGCGTCGATAAGGACTCCTTCGATCCCTCCCTCGTCGAGACCACGCACATAAATCTCAATGATGGAACGTCGGAAGGAATGCGCCACAAGAAGCTTCCAACATTTTCCGTGCAGTATCACCCGGAGGCCGCGCCGGGGCCCAATGACGCGCGACACCTATTCGGCTGTTTCGTACGGCTCATGGAGACGGGAAGCTTCGAATGACTCGACACGACTGGATTGCAGTCCTTGATTTCGGATCGCAGTACACCCAGCTAATCGCGCGGCGCATTCGTGAGCAACACGTCTATTGCGAAATTCTACGCCACGACACCACGGCGGAGGAGATTGCGAAACGGTCCCCGCACGGCCTCGTGCTCTCGGGTGGACCGGCCAGTGTGACGAAAGCGGGATCGCCGCGCGTGGATCCCGCAATCTTTGAACTGGGTGTTCCGGTCCTCGGAATCTGCTACGGCATGCAACTCATGGCACAGATGCTGGGTGGCGAGGTTCAACCGGGAAATCAGCGGGAATTCGGCGGGGCACGGATCTCCGTAAAGGAAAGCTCCGGCTTGTTCCACGGCATCGAGGGCGACCTGGAAGTGTGGATGAGCCATGGCGACCAGGTAAGCCACATGCCCGGCGGATTCAAGGCCAACGCAAAGACATCCAGTTGCCCCGTGGCCGCCATGAGCGATACGAGCCGCCGGTTCCACGGACTGCAGTTTCATCCCGAGGTGGTGCACACCCCACGGGGCATCGACATCCTGTGCGCCTTTCTGTTTCAAGTATGCGGATGCGGCGCGGACTGGACCATGGAACATTTCATCACCGAACAGATTTCATCCATCCAATCCCGCGTGGGAGACGGCCACGTGGTGTGCGGATTGAGTGGCGGCGTCGATTCCTCTGTCACTGCAGCTCTCGTGCAAAAGGCCGTCAACGGCCACCTACACTGCGTCTTCGTGGATAACGGACTGCTCCGGTACGAGGAGGCACAGTCGGTGCGGGAAATGTTCGGCGATCAATTTGGTATGGATCTGAAAGTGGTTGAGGCGGGTGATCTCTTCCTGGAGCGCCTGCAGGGGGTCACCGACCCGGAAAACAAGCGGAAGATTATCGGAAGCACCTTCATCGACGTTTTTGCCGATGCTGCTCGCACCTACGGGGACGCAAAGTTCCTGGCCCAGGGAACCCTGTACCCGGACGTGATCGAGAGCGTCTCCCCCATCGGCGGCCCGTCGGCCACCATCAAGAGCCACCACAACGTGGGCGGACTGCCAGAGGACCTCAAGTTCACGTTGATCGAGCCGCTACGCGAGTTGTTCAAGGACGAAGTTCGCGCTCTTGGAAGAGAACTGGGGCTCGGCGAGAAACTGGTGGACCGCCAGCCGTTTCCCGGCCCGGGACTGGCTGTGCGGATCCTCGGCGATGTCACCGCGGAGCGCATCGAACTGCTCCAGCAGGCCGACCGCCGGGTCCAGGAAGAGGTCCGAAAGCTTCCGCAGTACCGTGACATCTGGCAGTCGTTCGCGGTGCTGTTGCCGGTGCAGTCCGTTGGAGTCATGGGGGACGACAGGACCTATGAAAACGTCGTAGCCATCCGCGCCGTCCAGAGCCTCGACGGGATGACCGCCGACTGGTACCGGATGCCCTATGACACGCTGGATGCCATCGCCTCCCGCATCATAAACGAGGTGCGGGGAATCAACCGCGTCGTTTACGACATCAGCAGCAAACCGCCGAGCACAATCGAATGGGAATAGCAGCCGCGTGCCAAACCGAACCGACATAGAGACCATCATGCTGATCGGAAGCGGGCCCATCGTCATCGGGCAGGCCTGCGAATTCGATTACTCCGGGACTCAGGCGTGCAAGGCGCTCCGCGAGGAGGGCTACCGAATCGTCCTGGTCAACAGCAATCCCGCGACGATCATGACGGACCCCGAGGTCGCGGACCGGACCTATATCGAACCGATCATGCCCGAAGTGGTGGAGAAAATCATCGCCCTCGAGCGCCCCCAGGCGCTGCTTCCGACCCTGGGGGGCCAGACCGCCCTGAACACGGCGGTCGCAGTCGCGGAGCGCGGCACCTTGGAAAAGTATGATGTGGACCTCATCGGCGCTGACGTCGAGGTCATCAAACGGGCCGAGGAGCGCGACCTGTTCAAGGCGGCCATGGAACAGGCGGATGTGGCTTGCCTGAAAAGCCGTCACGTACATTCGGTCGACGAGGCCGTCGTCGCGGCGGAAGAGATCGGTTTCCCCGTCATCATCCGGCCGAGTTTCACACTTGGCGGAACCGGTGGCGGCACAGCGTATTCCATCGACGAACTGCGACGGATCGCGGAAGGCGGCCTCAAAGCCAGCATGACCAGCGAGGTATTGATCGAGGAGTCCGTCATCGGATGGAAAGAGTACGAGCTCGAAGTCATGCGTGACCGTAATGACAATGTCGTCATCATCTGTTCGATCGAGAATCTCGATCCGATGGGTGTCCATACCGGCGATAGCATCACGGTTGCCCCGGCGCAGACGCTGACTGACCGGGAGTACCAGGAAATGCGCGATGCGACGATCCGGGTGATGCATGCGATCGGCGTGGAAACCGGCGGGTCCAACGTTCAGTTCGCGGTGAATCCGGAAAATGGGCGAATGGCCGTGATCGAGATGAATCCCAGGGTTTCGCGTAGTTCCGCGCTTGCCAGCAAGGCCACCGGCTTTCCTATCGCAAAAATTGCGGCAAAGCTTGCAGTCGGTTACACACTCGACGAATTGCCCAATGACATCACGCGTGAAACCCCGGCGAGTTTCGAACCCACCATCGACTACTGCGTGGTAAAGGTTCCGCGATTCGCGTTTGAGAAATTCCCCGGCGCGGAGGACATTCTCGGCGTCAGCATGAAATCGGTCGGAGAGACCATGGCCATCGGCCGGAACTTCAAGGAGGCGGTGCAAAAGGCATTCCGTGGCCTGGAGATCGGAGTGGACGGGCTCGACCGGAAGTCGGAGGCCCTGATGGACTCCGGCCAGCCGATTGAGGAGACGTTGCAGGAAACGCATGCTGGTCGCCTTTTCGCCGTGCGACGGGCACTCCGCGAGGGCATCTCGGTCGAAAGGGTGTTCGAATATACAGGGATCGATCCCTGGTTCCTAGACAACATCGCGCAGATTGTCGAACTCGAGGAGAAGATCGTCGCCGCCTATCGTGAGAAGCGAACCGACCCGGCGTTGTTCGCGAAGGCAAAGGCATATGGCTTTTCGGATGCACAACTGGCCGCCCTTGCGGACAACGGGTCATCCGCCCTGGACGTGCGGGCGGAGCGCCTGACGGCGGGCCTGAAGCCAGTCTATCACCTCGTGGACACCTGCGCGGGAGAATTTGAGGCTTACACGCCCTACTACTACTCCTGCTACGGCCAGCGCAACGAGGCGAAGCGTTCCGATCGCGAGAAAATCATGATCCTCAGCAGCTGCCCCAACCGGATCGGCCAGTGTATCGAGTTCGATTACTGCTGCGTGCACACCGTGCAGGCAGTGCGTGAGCTGGGGTATGAAGCCATCATGGGCAACAGTAATCCGGAAACCGTAAGCACCGACTACGACACCTCCGACCGCCTCTACTTCGAACCACTTACTTTCGAAGATGTGATGAATATTTACGAGAACGAGCGGCCGAAGGGCGTCATCGTGCAGATGGGCGGCCAGACCCCCCTCAACCTGGCCGTCCCATTGATGGAGGCCGGGGTCCAGGTCCTGGGCACCTCGCCAGACAGCATTGACCGCGCCGAAGATCGAAAGCGCTGCCGCGAGCTTTTGAACAATCTGGGGCTTCGACAGCCGGAAAGCGATACCGCCACCACCCTTGAGGAGGCCGTTCGGGCCGCCGATGCTATCGGGTTTCCCGTCATGGTAAGGCCATCATACGTTCTCGGGGGCCGAGCCATGATGATTGCCTACAACCAGGAGGAACTCGAACCGTTCACGCGCGAAGCCTTCAAGGTCAGCGAGGGATTCCCGGTACTGATCGACCGCTATCTTTCCGGCGCGATTGAAGTCGATGTCGACTCCGTGTGCGATGGCAGGGACGTATACATCGGCGGCGTCATGCAGCACGTGGAGGCGGCCGGGGTTCATTCGGGAGACAGCGCCTGTGCCACGCCGCCCCACTCGCTGACGCCAGAGATGCAGCGGCAATTGGAAGACGCCTGCAAGCGGATCGCGCTGGAGCTGGATGTTCGTGGACTGATGAACGTGCAGTTGGCTGTCGTGGGAAATGAGTTCTATATCATCGAAATCAATCCGCGTGCGTCGCGAACCGTGCCCTACCTGAGCAAGGCGACCGGAGTTCCGCTGGCCCGTGTAGCGGCAAAGATATGTGTTGGATCCACTCTCGAAGAACTGGGCCTGACCAAACAACGCACCGCCCCCGCCTGGTGTGCGGTAAAAGAGGCGGTGTTTCCGTTCGACCGGTTTGCGGGCGTGGATCCAATTCTGGGACCCGAAATGAAATCCACGGGCGAAGTCATGGGAATCGACGAATCCTTCGAGGCCGCCTACTGGAAAAGCCAAATCGCCGCCGGCCAGATGCTCCCGGAAAGGGGCACGGTGTTCCTGAGCGCGAAAGACAGTGACAAACCCTGGATCGTCGGCCTCGGCATGGAGTTGGTGGAAATGGGGTTCGACATCATTGCCACCCAGGGAACCTCGGCGGCCCTGCGGGACGGCGGCGTGCTGTCACAGGTGGTGAACAAGGTCGCCGAAAACAAGCCGCCCACGGTGCTCGATTACCTTCAAGACAACAGGGTTCAGCTTCTCGTCAACACACCCAGCGGCCCAGTCTCGAGACAAGATGAAACCCGAATGCGCTCGGAAGCAATCCTCCGAAGCGTTCCCATCGTAACCACCGAACCAGGCGCCCGCGCCACGGTTTCCTCCATTCGCTACATCCGGGAAAACAACTGGGGTGTGAAGGCGCTGCAGGATTATTTACAAGGGTTGCAGCCGACACAGTAACCGGTTTTTCGGTTGACCTCCCCCCACCCGCGAAGAAGGAACTTGCGGGGAAGCTACGAATGCCGAACCGGCACCGGCTCGTCCTCCTCGGGGTCCTCAATCTCAATGACAACTTCATGCTTGGGCAGGAAGGGGGTCACGAATCCAAAGATGAACATGGCACCGCAAATGCCAATAGCGGCGGCAACCGCAACTTCCAGCGGCATGAAAAGGCAGGCCACGGCCGCCAGGCACCCGGCGAAAATAACGGGGGCCTTGGTCGGCTTCTCGTACCGGACATGGGAGACCTGCAGCAGGGTAAACATGACGGCAACCGCCCATACAAACGTCGCAGCGGGCCCGTGGGTCAGACTCATCCACTCCGCCTGGATCAAACCGGATTCCGAAACGAGCACGATGGTCGCCAGCCACCCGCCCAACACGGTGATGGGCAAACCGATA
>CAZTAB010000458.1:0-8924 GCA_964611475.1 uncultured Verrucomicrobiota bacterium
TCAGGGCGGGACGTGTCGGCGAGGTGACCTGCCGTCAGTGCGAGGCGAAACAGAAATGTTGTCCCTGCCCCTGTTTGTTGAACTCCAATGCCCGCGTAGCCGCACCGCTCATCCCCCACCCGTATTTGTTCTCGAACGCAAGCCGATCCGGGTGCTCAGGCCCGGCCCGGTTGGGAAGGATCTGCTGTGTGCGGGATTTCTTTCGCCTTTTTATCCCCGAGTGGGTAGAAACGAGCGATGAAAAGCGATTTGGCAGAAAAGTCATGCAAGCCATGTGAGGGTGGCACGGAGCCGATGCCCCGCGACCAGATTGACCGGACGCTCGGTGATGTCGATGGATGGAGTTTTGAGGAGGGGGAAATCGTCCGGACATACACCTTTAAAAATTATTACCAGACGATCGCATTTGTGAACGCCCTCGCCTGGGTTGCCCATGCGGAAGACCATCATCCCGACATCGAGGTCGGATACAAGACCTGTAAAGTTCGTTATTCCACCCATGCCATCGGTGGGATTTCGGAGAACGACTTCATCTGTGCTGCCAAGATCAATGCGGTTGTCGGTGAATGAGCCTGTCCCGCCGCCTTGATTCAATGCTCCATCCCGGTGATGCGCCTCCTCCACATCGGCGGAAGAAAGGCGGGGAAGAGGAGTTGGTGCACCATGCGAGTCACCGCTACATCGGCGATTTCGTTTACGGTAGCCTCGACGGTATCATCACCACGTTTGCGGTCGTCAATGGCGTGGCCGGGGCGAACCTCGCCGCGGGAATCGTAATCATTCTCGGTCTTGCCAACATCCTTGCGGATGGAATTTCAATGGCTGTCGGCGCTTACCTTTCGTTGAAGAGCGAAAAGGAGTACTACGACCAGGAACGCCGGCGGGAAGGATGGGAAGTGGACCAGTACCCCGAAGAAGAGCGGGAGGAACTGGCGGAAATCTACGAGTTGCAGGGATACTCGAAGGAGGATGCGAAGACGATCGTTTCGATCCAGGCGAAGGATCGGGAACGGTTCGTGGACGCGATGATGATCCACGAACTCGGTCTATTCATCGATGAACGGGTGCCTTTGAGGAGCGCAATCACGACCTTTGTTTCCTTTGTTGTGGCGGGGTCGGTCCCATTGCTGGCCTATTTTGCCGGACTGGTAGTCGAGCTGACCCCGTCCCACCAGTTCGCCCTGTCGGTGGTGATGACGGCGCTTTCCCTGTTCGCGCTAGGTGCGGCAAAGGTGTTGATCACGGAACTGAAGTGGGTGAGGAGCGGGTTTGAGACGCTGGCCATAGGGGGGGTAGCCGCGGCGGTTGCCTTTCTGGTGGGGTATCTCTTGAGGGGGGTGACAGGCTGATCTACTCGATTCGCTGGAGCGCTCTTTTGACCTCGACGCCGATTTGTTCACTGCGGGAGTCGATGCTCCGCAACCCGGGTATGGAGTCCGGAGATCTCAATTCACCCAGGGCGCGGATGATGTAGATCGTCGTCTCTTCGTCTCGTTCGTTGCTGAGGGCGACTACCAGCGGATCTACCGCGGACTCCAGTCCGGAGAGCCCCATGCAGGTGGAAGCATTCGCGCGTACCGTCGTGGAGGGATCCTTGAGCAGGGGAATGAGCTTGTGAAGTGTTTCGTCGCCTGTCCGTGCGGCGAGTTCGAATGCCGCCGCGGTTCCGACATCCAAATCGCGGAGGGAATCGAAAAGAAGGGGCTCGGCCATGGGGTGATTGGCATCGCCTAATTCGCGCAGCGCCTGGAACTTCTTCAACAAGTCGGATCCACCAAGAATCCTGCGCGCCTCATCGATGGGGTCCGGCGCCTCGGCGCCATTGGAAGGGATTTCATTGAGGACTTCCTCCACCTTCCGATTATGGTCGGCCATGATGGCGGATACCTTTCGAACCGACGACTTGATGGCGGCGTCCGTGCGGCTGAAGAGGCTGAGTCGTCCCTCGTCAAGATAGTTGTTCAGCGCTTTCGTGGCGTAGGCCCGACACTCCGGGTCGGTGGCTACAACCTGCATAAGAGGCTTGAGAATGCGCATGTCCTTTTGTTGCCCGAGGCTCCGCACGGCCTTGAGTCGCACACTCGCGTCCGGATTCCGGAGCAGGCCGACGAGATGGTTGATGTAATGGGCATGGGGCACGGAGCCCATGACTTTCAGGGCCAGGTCCCGAATCTCCGGATTTTCCTTTCGCGTCGCTTCTTGAAGCACCCAGGTCGTCACGGAGGAGTTGTCGGCAGCGTTTCGAATCGTCTTCAGGTTCCCGTAGTTCGCCAAGGCCTGGAGCAGGTGTTTCCGCACTGTCGGATCGGAATCAAGATGTGTCTGTAACAGCGTTTGGGCTGCCTCGTCCCGCTGTTCGTGGTGCAGCTGCTCCGGCTCCGCCAGTTCCCTGCCGAGGGTAGTCACCGCTTCCGACCGGACTGTAATCCGGTCCGATTGCAGATGTGCGCGCGCGACATCCAGGTAGTCTTTCGAAAGGATTCGGATCCCGAGACAGGCCGCGAAAAAAAGCAGTGTGGTGGCCACGACCCCGCCGGCGAGTTCCAGTCGATGGCGCAGGATCCAGCGGTGCATACGCGTACGCCACGTCCACGGCTTGGCGGAGATCGGCTGGCCGTTGATGAAGGCGCGGAGGTCGCGGGCCATTTCCGCGGCGGACTTGTAGCGCATGGAGGGAACCTTTTCCATGGCCTTCATGCAAATGGCGCCCAACTCGCCCTCGATCATCGGGTTCACATTCACCAGGGGAGGCGGGTCCTCGTTCATGACCCTGCCCAGCGTTTCCATGAGGGTGTTGCCCCGGAAGGGCGGCTCCTTGGTGAGCATACAGTAGAGAATTGCGCCGAGTGAATAGACGTCGGACCTTTCGCCCGTGGCGGATACGTGCCCCCCGGCCTGCTCCGGGGACATGTAGGCGGGCGTCCCCATGATGTCTCCGGTCATCGAGACCATGGAGTTCGAGTACAAATCCTTGGCCAGGCCGAAATCCATGACCATCGGGTTCCCATGGTGGTCGACGAGTATGTTTCCAGGCTTCAGATCCCGGTGGATAATCCCGTTTTCGTGCGCGCAGGAGACGGCGTCGCAGATCCGTGCACACATGTCCGCGACGAGCCTGGTGGACGAGATCCCGTTCTTTTCCATGAATGTGTCGAGCGGAAGCCCGTCGATATAGTCCATGGTAAAGAACGGCTGGTTTTCATACTCTCCGACTTCGTGCACTGAGATGATATTGGGATGGCGGAGTTTTGCTATGGCCCGCGCTTCCCGCTCGAAACGGCGTTTGTGCGCGTCGGACGCGTTTACTCCCGTGATCAGGAGTTTCAGCGCCACAATCCGGTCGAGCCCGTCCTGGTGCGCGCGGTAGACAATCCCCATGGCGCCCCGGCCGATCTCGCTGTCGATAAGGTAGCGTCCGAGGCGGACGGGAATTTCTCGGGGGATGTCGCCAACCTTCGCACGAAGCTTGGAACGGCCGAGGCTTGGCTTTTTCACCACGGTCGGCGGTATTTCCTGGGAGGGCGGCCGGGTTGCTTCTTCCGGTTCGGATCCGGATGAATCTCCGGGTTCGTCGTGCCCTTGTCCCGGTTTGACGGTGCTTTCCGGCATATGTCCGGATATACCAAAAAACCGGATTCGTCGAAAGAGATCTTCCCCTCGGAATTGCTTGGAAACACGGGCCGATGGGGGCTATCTATGCCGTCATGCAGCATCGTCCCGTACTGGAGGTCACGCAGGGTCCCGACAAGGGGCAGGTCTTTCCTATGGATTCAGAATCCGTTCGGGTGGGCCGGGACCCGGCCTGCCAGATTCTTTTGAGCGACGCTCAGGTGTCGAGAAAGCACGTCAAGATCTTCAAGACGCACCAGTCCTGGAGCATTGTCGATTTGAACAGCAGCAACGGGACGCTTGTCAACGGGGAGCAAATCACGCTGAAGGAGCTGGAAGATGGAGACGTGATCATCATCGGCGAATCCATGGTTGGATTCCACCTCTCGGAACATCTTTCCGGAAAATATTCCGACACGCAGACCATCGTCATTGACGAGCGAAGTCTGTTCAAGCACTGGGAAAGCCAGGATACGATCGAGGAGCTCCGGCGCGCTCGCACGGATCTCGAGGCGTTGTACCGCGCGGGCCGGACCATTAACGGAATTCTGAAAACCGCGGAACTGGTTCCCGCAATGCTCGAGGTAATCTTCGAGGAGATGCCCCGGGTTGATCGCTGTTCAGTGTACCTGCAGGAACAGGGCGGTGGGCTCGTTTGTGAGGAGGGTAGAGTCCGCGGCCGGGACCTGGAGGCGGGCGAGACCATTTTCAGCCAGACCCTGGTCGATGCCGTGATGCGGGACGGCAATGCGCAATTGACCTACGACGCGATGGAGGACCGGCGTTTCGCTGAAGTGGAAAGCGTGCAGCGACAAGGCATTCGTGCGGCGATCTGCGTTCCGCTGCAGGCAAAGGGGCAGTTCTTTGGCATCCTGTATGCGGACTCGACGGACCCGGCGAACCGGTTTCGGGTCGACGATTTGCGTTTCATGGCGGCGGTCGGACTGCAGGCCGGAACAGCCATCGAGAACGCCCTGCTTTACGAGACCCTGGAGAGCGAAAAAGCCGCGTTGGATATCGCGCACCAGGAGTTGAAGTCGGCCCAGGACCAGCTCGTGCAGTCGGAGAAACTGGCTGCGGTTGGCCAGCTCGCCTCCGGTATCGTTCACGACATGAAGAACCCGATGACGGTCATTCTCGGCTACTCCGGCCTCATCAGGGACAAGGTGAAGAAGCTGGCGGCCGGGCCGGAAGAGGATCTCGGGATTTCCACCCTCGCCGCCGATATCGAAGACGGAGTCGAACACGTGAACCAGGTCATTGAGCAGCTTCTTCTGTTCGCCCGACCATCCGAGCCCAAAGTGCACTCTGTTTCCGCGCACGAGATCGTTTCCGATACGCTGCGCTTCCTTCGGCACGAGACCAATGCAGCCGGGGTCGAGGTGAACAACTCGATTCCCGTGGACCTCCCGTTGCTGAATATCGATGAGAATCAGGTAAAGCAGGTTTTCATCAACATCGTGCTGAATGCCGTGCAGGCGATGGAATCGAGAAAAGGCCTGCTCGAGTTGTTCGGCGCAAACATGGAGCGGGATGGCAGGCAGTTCGTGGACCTGTTGTTCAAGGACAATGGTTGCGGAATGAGCCGGGAACGAAGTTCGCGTATTTTCGAGCCGTTCTATACGACCAAGACGCCCGGCGCGGAAGTCGGGGGTGCCGGGCTGGGGCTTTCGGTGAGTTACTCCATCATCGAGAAGCACGGCGGTACGATCTCGGTGGACAGCCTAACTTTACAGAGGAGTACATTCACGGTCTCCTTGCCGGTGCGGTAGACGGCCAGCTCCTCTGTGCTTGTGCTACCGGCGACGCGCAGGACGACGATTGCCGACACCAAAGTCCAGCGCTGAGGAAAACCTCCTTGCGTGGATGGCAGCTCCGGCCTCCTGTCAGTGCGGGTTTCCGGTCAGGGTTGCAATCAGCTCGCCGTGATCTTCCGGGCTTTGTGTCTTGATTCGCGGGAGCCTATCGTCGCCGGGCACAAGTTCGGTTCCAAACTCCGAGTTCAATCGCTCCACAGTCTGTGCGGGCGATTTTATGATCTCCTCATAGGACACGCGCAGGATGTTTCGCGCTGTCAGGGCAGCGGCGGCCATAAGGATTGCCCACCGGAGGGCGAGAGTCCATCGCTGGAGTATCCAGTGATCATACCTGCCCGCCATGCTGCCCATGAATCCGTCCAGGTCCCGATAGAGAAAGATCGTGGGCATTCTGTTTCGCCGGGCCCAGAAGAGGACGTAGGACATATGCCAGTGACCTGTCACGCGGAGGGACTGGTTGTGTTTCTTCAGGTAGGCGCAAAATGAGGTGCTCGCGGCGGACCCGGTGGTTTCCACCACCAGATCCGCATGGGCGTCAAGGGGCCCCCAGGCGTTTTGCGCCGGGCTGGGAATCCAGCGTCGCCGGAGGAGGGCGGCGGGATTCCAGCTGACGAGCACGTCAAATCCGCTTGCCAGCAGGGATGAAAAAAATGACCGGAAAAAACGCAGGGTGGATTCCTTTCTTTCAGTCAGGGATTGCGTCCTTCCATGCGCTCCGGATTTTTCTTTGCTCCGGGCGGGCGACGCCCGAATCGTCCCCGGGAGTCCACCACGCGTCGAGACGCCGGGTCAGGGCCAGGATGACATCCCGGGACTCGTCCCGCGCCGCCAGGTCCACGGCCTCGTCCGGGTCGTTTCGGACGTCATACAGCGCAGTACCCAGCTCGTACTCTCCCCAGGGCAAGGCGTCGTGCACATGCGGTACGATCAATTTGTAGGGCCCCTGGCGAAGCCAGCGATATGCGATGAACGATGAAGGGTTTCCGTAGCCGGAGGCATCACCTGGATAAATGCCCCCGAAAACGGTCCGGTCCGGAAGTGGTTCGGTCCCGCGGGCCGACGGGAGCAGGCTCAATCCCGGCAAATCTTGCGCCAGGTTCGAATGGCCTGCCACGTCAAAGATCGTGGGGGCGATGTCGACACTGCTGCAGAGTGGGGAATGGCGCGATGGCTGAATCACTCCGTCCCAGCGCAGGAGGATTGGCGTCCGAAGGCCTGACTCGTAGGGGGTCATCTTGCCGCGCTGGTTCACGAGGCCTTGCTCGTCCACTGCATAGCCGTTGTCGGATATGAAAACGAACAGCGTCCGGTGGGCGAGTCCCTTGTTTTCAATATAGCGAACAAGCCGGCCGACAGTATCGTCGAACCAGGAACAACTGGCATAGTAGACCATCTTCTCGAACGGAAGATCGTGCTGGTCTTCATACAACGCCCGAAATCGTGCCGGCGGATTGTGGGGAACGTGGGGCAGATAGGGCGAATACCAGATGAAAAATGGTTTCTCTTCATTCCTGTCGATGAACTCGAAGATCGGATCCATCGTGTACCGCCCGATTTGTAATCCGGCGTCTCCGTTTCCATGATGGGGTCGGAGGCCGATGGCGCCCTCCAGCGGATGCGGTCGAGCTCGGGTCAGGCCCTCGGTGAAACCGGCCTCCCGGGCGGCTCCTTCCCAATGCTTTCCGGTTTGGAGGCAGCGGTACCCGGCCCGGGACAGCACGCGGGGAATGGTGGGGACGGACTGTATCAAGTGCGTGGCGACATTTCGAAGGACGGTGTATTCGTCCGCGTTGAAATGGTGTAGCCAGGGGAGTCCGGGCGGGGGATGGTTGAAGTGGATCCCGTGCTGGTGCGGATACAGTCCTGTCATGATGGTTGCCAGGGACGGGCGGCAGATGCTGGATGTGACATAGCTGTTTGGATACAGGGCGGAAAGATCGGCCAGGCGGTCGAGATGAGGCGTTTTCACGTCGCCGCTGCCCATGAATCCGAAATCCTTATAGCCCTGGTCATCCGAGACGATAAGCACGATGTTGGGGGGGGCTTCCGGCGTGGTGAACCCTGGAGTAACCGTCATGCTGACTGCTGTCAGTACACCAAGCGCCAGACGGGTCCATCGCGGAGGATGGAAACAGGACTTCCCGTCACTGGTTGCGAAGCTGCCGATGATTCGTCGGGTCGAGTCGTTATTCATGTCTTGGCGAATCTGCCTCGGCTGGTATATCAAAAGATGTTGCACTTGACCAAGCTGAACCGTGCCGGGGCGATTCAACACCCGTTCGGAAGAACAGGTCTTATCATGTCGCGAGAACCCATACCGTGTCGGACCGTTGCGGTTCGAGCCAGCGGCCGGAAGCGGGACCGCTTGCGGAAACATCTGTTTCTTGTCATGGCGTTGGTTGTCGCCATTTACCCCATTCTTTGCTGGAAGGATGCGAGTGGACGTGTGCGGTGGAGTTATCCCGGGCAACCCGGCCGGGGAGAGATTCATGACATGGCGGCGAGCGGCGGCTTGGTTGTTGCGCTATTTGATGACGGGACGTGTGAAGCAATCGATGAGGAAGACGGCGGAGTTGAATGGTCTCTGGATTCCAAGGTCGTCCCCGAACGGGCCAGGCACCTGTTGATTTTTGGGGACCGGGTGCTGATCGGTGGTGGAAAAGGACTCGTGGCGGTCCGTAGAGGGGATGGAAACCTGCTTTGGCGGAGCCCGATGCCCATACAGTCCGATGATTCTTGGTCCGCCGGATTGCCCGGTCTTCTCGTTTCTCAGCTTCAGCACCACGTAATTGGTGGCGGTCCGGACTCGGATCCCGCCGGTGCCGAGGATATGGGCTGGGCATACGAATCGAATGTGTCCTTGCTTGACTGGGAAAATGGCGCCGCGGCCTGGAGCCGAGAGTATGATTCTGTCCCGGTCCGGGCGCTGGATTGGCTTGGATCCCGCGTGTTGGTGCTCGTGCACTGGCCGCCGGAGTCCGGTTGGTCACCGTGTAATGTGCACGGGGATTCAGGTGCTTTGGTTAGGGTCCGGTGTGAAAACTGCCTGTATGCACAAAGAAGCCACTCGCGCTTTCAAGTCGAGATCTTGGATTCAAAAACGAGCGCTGTGACCAGGTCAGCGGATGTTGTTTCACCTTTTATTTCCCTGGTCCGGGCTTCGGAGGACCGGCTGCTCGTGGTCGGATCACGATTTGCAGTCGCCTTTTCGCCGTCGGGTGACGAAACGTGGAGCATTCGTTTCACGGACGACGTGACTGCCGCGACACAGACGCTGGAGGATCTGGTTGTGTGTCTTCGAGACACGCAACTCATTGCCATTAATTTGCAAACCGGGAATCCGCGATGGCAGAGGGAGGTCGGTGGTGCGGTGGAAGAACTGGTGCCCGCTGAAGGAAACCGGTTTCTTGCGCGGATAGCGGGATTGGACGTTGACTGGGACGTGTCCGAGAACTTCGTCCGGAGAATTGTCCGGCGAACCGTTGCAAAATGGAAGTG
>CAZTAB010000459.1:0-2443 GCA_964611475.1 uncultured Verrucomicrobiota bacterium
GGGAAGGTCGCGAAGTGACTGTGGCGGTTCTCGGGGGGTTGGAGCCGGAGGGTTATCCCACGGAGTTTTTTCGTCCCGACGGCATGCAGGTTGCGGGATCCCTTGGATGCATCATCGCCGGTTTTGCCTGCACCGCGGTGATTGCACGATTCGGGGCGGAGGATGAATAAGGCGGAGCGTGCGGACAGCGGCGCCCGGACGCGGGGTGCGGGAACCCGTCCTGAATGTTGAATCGGATCCTGCAAAAAAGTGAGAGCCGGATGAACTCATAAGGGGTTTTCGGATAACGTTCCCTGCACGATGCGGATCTTGACCCATCGAAGTAGTTCCTCCCTGGAAGCCACGGACCCTTCCAGCTGCGCGTCATACGCGATCCTCAGCCATTTGCCTATCTCTGGGCCCTCCGGAATGCCGAGGGCCAAAATGTCCCGCCCGGAAAGCCATCGCCCGGGAAGCACCTCGGCGGGCGGTGTCTCGTCCATGAATTTCCTGAGGAAGTTGTAATTCGACAAATTCCCATGACTGCAGACGCAGTCGAGCCGATGCAGCCTCAGTTCGTCCTCAAATGTGCCGCCCCCAACCAGGCGCCGCAGGGTCGACTTTTTCATGTTGGGTACGTCGATGAATTTCATATGGTTTCCCACGCAGTGGGAAACCACATCAATCTGCTCCCGGGAAAGCCGCAACCGTTCCAAGATTGCGGTGGCCATCCTGGCGCCGATTTGCGCATGGCGGTTAAATCGGATCCGTTCCGTTCCGTCGGGTTCCAGGGTTTTTGTCGCGGTGACAGGCTTCGCAATGTCATGAAGAAGTACGGAGTAGGCAAGCGTTAGGTTTGCATTCTCCATTTTGTCCAACATCATCATCGTATGTGTGAACACGTCTCCTTCGGGGTGAAACTGGGGCGGTTGATCCTGGCCCTGCATGGCCGCCACTTCAGGGAGAATGTGGGGGAGGAGCCCCACATCCAGCAAGAGGTGGAGCGCCTCGCCTGCGCGGGGGGACTCAAGTAGAATCCTCGACAGTTCCTGTTCAATTCTTTCGGCGCTGATCCTCCCGATGCCTTCCGCGTTCCGCCGAATTCCGGCCAGCGTGGCGGGATCCAGGGAGAATTCCAGGACCGATGCAAAACGCACTGCCCGTAGAAGCCGCAGAAAATCCTCGCCGAAGCGGAGGTCCGGGTTCCCAATGGTTTGCACCACTTTTTGCTCGAGATGCTTGCAACCGCCCACATAATCATGAACTCGGTTGGCTACCGGGTCGTAGAATAGGCCGTTGATTGTGAAATCACGCCTTTGCGCATCGTCTTCCGGGTTCGAGAAGCTGATGAAATCCGGATGGCGGCCGTCTGCGGATCCTTCGTCACGGCGGAATGTCGCGACGTCAAAACGCCCCTGTCCTTCTTCCACCTGAACCACGCCAAATGCCTTTCCAATCCGCCGCGCCACAGGAAAAAGGTTTTCCACCGACTCGGGGGTTGCGTCGGTGGCGATGTCAATGTCTGTGGCGGGCCTTTTCAGCATCCAGTCCCGGACGCAACCGCCGGCGAAGTACGCCGTAAAGCCTTTGTCCTGGAGGGTTCGCACTGCGGATCGGGCGGCCCGGGTTGTGTTGTTGTCGGGAATTCTCATGAGGGGGCAACAGTATCCGGTTTGGTCGGATTCCAGTTCAACCATTCGTTTTGGGATCTTTCAGGAGTTCGGGGTTGCCCTGAGAACATGCGGACGGACCGGATGAGTGAATGGAAGAGCTTTTGCCTCCGCTGGCTGTCCGTGCGCTGCCCGGGCTAAAATCCCAGCCTTTTCCGCAAGTTCGGGGTGCGCTCCGCCTCTGCCAGCCCAGGGGTGGGCTTTCGGAATCGTAATGAAGATTATGCGGAAATATTCAGCTTTTCCATCCGGTAGCGCAGGATGCGTCGGGTGGTGCCCAGCAGTTTTGCGGCCCGGGTCTGAACGCCGTTGGCGTCGCGCAGGGCTTTTTCCACGAGTTGCCGCTCGAAGGCGCTCACCGCATCGGCAAGATTTATCGATCCGTTCAGTCGTACGGCACTCTTTTCGGGCCGCTGCATCCGGACATCGTCGGGAAGATGCTCCAGCCCTATCGTGGGAATCCGGCGGTGCAGCACCATCATGCGCTCCACCACGTTGCGCAGTTCCCGGACGTTTCCGGGCCAGCTGTAACGGCAGAGCTGCTCCATGGCGTCAGCGCCGAAATCCTCGACCTCACAGGAGATTTCGGAACGGAACTGGGTGAGAAAATACTGCGCGAGGATAGGTATGTCCTCCTGCCTGTCGCGAAGGGGGGGGAGGGCGATGGGAACCACGCTCAGCCGGTAGTACAGGTCTTCGCGGAACAACTTCCTGTCGACTGCCTTCTTGAGGTCGACGTTTGATGCGGCCACGATTCGCGCGTAGGTATGAATCACCCGCGTCCCGCCTACCCG
>CAZTAB010000460.1:0-9666 GCA_964611475.1 uncultured Verrucomicrobiota bacterium
ACTACATTACCATGCAGGCGGCGTACCAGGTCTTGGACTCAGACATTCCCGGCCAATTCGTGGAATGCGGGTGTTGGCGGGGGCAGTCGGCTCACATGATGGCAACTGTACTCAAGGATCGGGAAAGCAACCGCACACTTCATGTATTCGATTCCTTCGAAGGCGGGCTGTCGGACAAGACAGACGAAGACAAGGACCAGATGGCCAATATAGATCCAGAAACCATCCGCAAAGAAAAGGAGTCATTCTCTGTCACGGTGGAGGAGGTCGCGAACAACCTAAAGGAGTTCCCTTTTGTTTCACTGCACAAGGGATGGATTCCCGAGCCGTTTTCGGCTGTGGAAAATGAGACGTTCGCATTCGTCTACCTGGACCTGGATCTCTATGAGCCGATCAAGGATAGTCTTGAGTTTTTCTACCCGCGCCTCAGCGACGGAGGAATCATCGTCGTCGACGATTACGCAGCCTCTTTCTGGCCCGGAGTAAAAAAATCGGTCGACGAATTTCTGGAGAAGAACAAGGCAACGCTGGCTCTCGAGACCATCGGAAACATGGTCATCCTCAAGTAACCATCAAACCCAGAGCTCGCGGTCGAGGCTTCGGTATTGGATTGCTTCCGAGACGTGCGAAGTGGTGATCATGTCGGATCCATCAAGATCACCAATGGTTCGGGAAACCTTCAGGATCCTGTCGTAGGCGCGGGCACTGAAGTTGAGCTCGGTAATCGCCATTTTGAGCAGGTCCTCCGCCTCCTCCTCCAACAGACAGAAGCTTCGCAGGTCCTTGGCGCCCATCTCCGCGTTGCAGTGAACTCGCTGATTTCCTTCGAACCGCTGCTGCTGGATCCGGCGAGTCTCGATCACTCGATCCCGAATCATGTCCGACGACTCCCCCTTTTCCATGGAAGCCAGCTCCTCGTAGCGAAGGGTGGGAACCTCCACGTGGATGTCGATGCGGTCCAAAAGTGGGCCTGAGATTTTGTTCCGGTACTTCTGGATCTGATTCTGGGTGCACCGGCAGCCCCGATGTGGATCGGTATAGTAGCCGCATGGACAAGGGTTCATAGCTGCCGCCAACATGAAACGGCAGGGAAACGTCACGCTTGCCGCAGCCCGGGCAATCGCGACCGATCCGTCTTCAATGGGCTGCCGCATGACCTCCAATACACTCCGGGAAAACTCCGGCAGCTCGTCGAGGAACAACACCCCGTGATGGGCCAGGCTTACTTCTCCGGGCATCGGATGGCTTCCACCGCCCAACAGTCCCGCGTCGGACACCGTGTGATGCGGGGAACGAAACGGGCGCCGGGCGATCAACGGCTGGTGGGCCTCAAGGACCCCTGCGATACTGTGTATCTTTGTCGTCTCAAGCGCCTCCCCAAGGGTCATGGAGGGAAGAATGGATGGTATCCGTTTCGACAACATGGACTTCCCGGTTCCCGGCGGGCCAATGAGCAGGATGTTGTGTCCCCCACTCACCGCCACCTCCAGCGCCCGCTTTGCCGATTCCTGTCCCTTGATGTCCTCAAAATCCAGGTCGTAAGGGTTGTTCTCCGAAAACATCAGATCGGTATCGAGATCCAATTTCTGAAGATCCAGTTCACGGTTCAAATAGTCGGCGGCGTCCCGGAGGGATTGAACCGGATAGACGTCGAGCCCTTTGGCCACCGCTGCCTCCTCGGCGTTCTCGACAGGAACCAGCAGCGCGCGGCAGCCCATTTCCCGGGCCATCAAGGCGATGGGAAGAACTCCGCGTACTTTTCGCACCTCTCCGCCAAGCGCAAGTTCCCCCACCACGCAAACGCCTTCAAGCGCAGTGTCTTCGATCTCCTCCTCGGCAGCCAGCATCCCCAAAGCAATGGGCAAATCAAAGCTGGGGCCCTCCTTTTTCTTGTCCGCCGGGGCCAGGTTGATCGTGGTGCGGCCAATCGGCGGATGGAACCCCGAATTGCTCATGGCCGTCCATACGCGATCGATGCTCTCCCGCACGGCCGCATCGGGCAAACCGACAATCACGACCCGGGTCTCTCCTCCTCCCGTGTTGACTTCAATTTCAACAGGGTAGGCGTCCACACCATACACGGCACCCGATTGGATTTTTGCCAACATGCTCTGCCCGAAGTCGTCCTGAAGCACCAAAATATAGCAGCACACGCCACGGATTACCAACTCTGGCCCGGGGAACCGGGGCAGGGAAAAGGCATGGAACGCAACATTTGTTCGCTCGCCCGCCCGAAGGCCGCTCCAGGTTGAGCAAGCGCCCCCATCCCGAGATCCCTTCAAAACGTTGCCCCAGACGTACCGTCTGAACGCCTGATACATGGCGGCGCATTTCAGCAAACATTGCACACCCTCCAGCTATCCGGATTCACGACAGAGATTTCTGAAGCTCTGCCCCCGTCTCGGGTGAACAGGAAGCCCCTGATTGCGAGTAGTGTCGGTACTACTCACGGGCACGGCCCCACGGAGCCACAAACCTTTCTCCAATCTCCAAGCATTCTCCTCCCCGACAATCAAATAGATTTGCGCAAAGGCCCGAGGTGTAGTTGGATCCAAGAAAATGATTAGAGGTAAGAACCCTGTAATGGGCCATTTCCTGCGGGTGGCCCTTCGACGACTCCTTTCTCTTGAGCGTCCACATATCGTGCCAGGACGGATGCGTGTCTTTTTACAATTGGGCGCCCTGGCGGCGGCATGCCTCAGCAGCCTGACGACGGCACCTGCTGAAATTGACCTTTCCCTTCCATTCGAACAGCGAGTCTGCAGACTTTATTTCCACTCCCTTCGTCCGGACGTCTGGGATGGAGAAAAACGGGTAAAAAGAATGCCTGGCTACGGCCTGACCCCCGAAGAATTGTCCGACCTGGTGGCGGCGATGGGAACGGAGGTCTGGTCCACCAGCGCATCCTATACCGACAACGGGGCCTACTGGCCCTCCACAATGGTAAAGCAGTGCGACAAAATCCCCGCCGACTACATGCCGAGAATGGTTGATCGTGCCCACGAGCACGGCATCACCGTGCTTGCCCTCGAACAACTGGTGGAACTGGAAAACCCGCCCCAGCCTCCATACCGGGAAAACCTTGCTGATTGGGTGGTTCGTCCCATCGAGGGCAACCACTGGGGCCAGATGAACGCACTCTGTCCCCCGTACCGGGAGTGGATGGGCCGATTCATGGCGGAATATGTGACCGTCGGCAAGGTGGACGGCTTCTGGTTCGACGGGACGCCGGGCGCAGGCGACGCAGGGCCGTACGGCCGAGAGGCCTATCATCAGGACACCGGCAAGCCCGTGCCAAAAAAAATCGACTGGGACTCCCGGGGGTTTAAAGAGTGGTTCGTCTGGCGGTACGACAAAAGCATTGAGTTTTTCAATGAAGTTACAGCGGCAGCGATCCGGGAAAAGCCCTACACGGCGGCCATCATCAACTACTACGCCCGGCCGATGAAGCGCCGCTGGGACGCCGCCCATCCCATGCGGCGCCTCGACGACATCAACTGGTATCCGGCGATCGAGAGCGGCGAGTCGAGCTTGAACGCCAAGGTAGGGCGCGCACTCACCCCCCGGACCGAGTGCTGGCTGTGGGCGCAGTGGCATATCCCTGAAGTCAGCCACGGAGGAGCGCCGTACTTCGACCCCGACCGGAGTATCGCCAAGGGGCTCCGCGTCATTGCCCACGGCCTGGCCCCATGCTTCGGCGGACGCGGAAATGATCCTCACCTCTGGATGGATGGATTCAGGAGGATGTTCGAGGAATTCAAAAAACGCCGCCCCTACATGACCGGGGACACGGTAAAGTTTGCCGCTCTCCACGTCTCTCAACGGATGCGCGATTTCCACGATTCGGAAGCCATGTGGAACGCGGCAGGCCACATGGAGGAGTTACTTCGGGCGGAACACCTCCTCACCGACGTCATATTCGACGACTCGCTGACTGTCGACCGGCTCTCGCACTACCCCGCCGTCGTGCTGGCCAATTCCACCTGCCTTTCCGATGAACAATGCAGGGCATTGGGCGAGTACGTCCGCGGCGGTGGAACACTCCTCGCCACAATGGAAAGCTCGCTCCGGGACGAGTGGGGAATTCCCAGGGAAAATTTTGGCCTCGCGGAGCTCTTCGGGATCGACTACATCGAGACACGGGGGCAATCCCCCCAGATCCTGGTGCCGCAGCCCCCCACGTTGAAACGGGACTTCGATCATCTCGTCGCATTCGTGGCGCCGGGGGTCCACTTTGCACTTCGTGAAGACGCAAATGTCGAAGCGCTCTTCACCCACAGCTCCCGACCGATCCACGGGTTGAGTGTGTCAAAGGACACATATGATTCGGGCATGCCTGCCATCGTGCGGCGACAGGTTGGCCAAGGAACCGTACTATACTTCGGGCCCGACGTCGGAGGCGGTTACACACGGGACAAATTGCCGCGCATTTCGCAAGCGGCCGGGGCGGTGTTGTGCGAATCGGCGACCCCGCCGGTAGAGTTCGAGGCACCCAACCTCATCGAAGTCACTGCATTACAACCGAGCAAGGACAGGATCGTGCTTCATCTTGTAAACATGTCCCCCTGGGGCTCGGGGTCCGTGGAGATGGCCCCCCTGGCAGACATCGGGATTCGCGTCAACCACGGCAGGATCCGCCAGGCAAGGCTTCGAATCTCGGATACACGGGTCAAGGCCCGGGATAACCGCCTGCTCGTTCCCGTGGTGGGTTACAGCGAAGTGGTAGAACTCGATATGCACTAGAAGATCTGGGTTCCACAGACTGGAGATCACCCCCACGGGGAGGACGAAGCGCTTGTCGAGTCGCCACCGGATCGCTCCGTCCAGAGGTAAACGGGAGCGTCACCATCACATACAGAAAGTCCTGAAAACTGCTCGGCCATACTCTGGTAAAGTATTTCTTCCCCGCCGCCGCCGTCTTCAACAAGCCACAGTGATTGCTGTGCGCTCCCAAAGGCGTGAGGCCTTCCATCAGGAGAGCCTTGCAGGACTTCCACTCTCTGTCGTCGAGATTTCGATTAAACCGCTCATCCACCGGCATAAAACCAGAGACGATGAGCGCCCACCCTTGATCCGTCCCTTTCAGGTCGCACTGATACCCGTCGTCGTGCCGGTAAACAAAAGAGCTAGACATACGAAAATTATTCTCCGGCACGGGACCATCCAACATTATGGGAGAACAAAGCATTGGGGAAGCGCTTCCCTCTTCCCGTAGCTACCGCATGTCAGAAAAAACGATGCCGCCACGGGAGGAGCTCCCGGTGCCTGGCGCGTGCCGTCCCCCGACTAAATATTCAACGGGCGACGACATCACAGCGACAAGGAATACGCCAATCCCGGCAATTCCAAACCGAACAGCACAAGGCTCAGCGTGTGAATCGTACGGGTGTAGGAAAGCGTGAGATGGGTATCCGCTCCACTGTATTGAAGCAACGAAGACACGTCACGATATCTTAGGTGAAGACCTCCGACGGGTCTCCACTCTTCAAGCTCAAAGATGTAGACTGCTCCGCCATAGGGTGAAGCGACCAAGCTGTCCGGATCCCCATAAGCCTTGCTGAAGGTTGCGAAAGCCGACTGGCTGTTGATTTCCTTAAAATCGTCGTTTGAGGTGCCTAGAATCAGGGCGGGGCGAACATCCGTTTCGGAAATCGCCCTCCATGTTCCCAGCACACCGGCGTTTCCGGACAACGGGCGGTAGTCACCGCCCAGCTGGAGGTCTGGAAGAACACGGAACGCCAGGGACAAGTAGATCCGCCCGTTATCCGGCTTCTCCGGAATCCAGCGAAAAGAAAAATTAACCCCTAGTTCGCCTGATTTCGCGCCACTCACGGTGCCGCCCTCGCCAGGTCACATCGGTCACCTAGGCACGGCGGAAGAAACGTCCTCCTTCTTCGCGCCCTCATTCATCTCCGTTTTCACACCCGGATTCTCCTCTGCAGGCACAGGAAGGGGATAGGCTACAAAAAGAAGACAGGCTACAGAAAGAGAAGGGAAAACCCAGAAAGGAAAAGCGAGACGTTTTCGTGATGCCATAACGACTAAATTCTTCTATCAGGGCACTGTGAAGCAGTCAATCCATTATAATGAGAAAAACAGAAACCAAGCCTGGAGAGACCCCGACGTGCACACCGGAGAAAACGTCACCCTCGCACTTCATCCGGCAGGAACAAAACCAGGGCTGCCCCGGAATCGAGCCGTCGCACGGGTCCTTGCGCAACCCCGCTTCCGGGCTTGTCGTCGGCGGAAATTGCGGCGTCCCCGCGACAACGCAAATGCTCGAAGAAAACAACGATCGTTGGACTTCCGGCGGCCCCCTGGCCTATTCTTGCCCTCCCCCCCGAAGAAGGGAGGCCGCCGAATAACAGGCAAGTATTTAGAAAATGTCCAATCATAACCATGATCGATCAGGCAGCGAATGAACCCCGGAGCCACTTCCATCGTCACCGTGTTTTGCTTGGCCCTTCTGCTTCCTCTGTCCAGTCCAGCGTCCGCAAGACCGGACCACATCCCTGGAGAAAACTTGATGACTACAAAAATAAAAGCCGGTCGGCTCGTTCTGACACTCACCCCGAACAAAGGCGGGATCGTGATTCGCAGCCTTCACGACACCGGAACCGGAACCGAATTCCTCGCCGAGCCTCCCCTCCCCCTGTTTACACTCACACTTCGAGAAATCTCCACTCGCAGGGAACTCCAGCTCACAGCCGATGAAGGCTGGGAAACCTCCGAACTGCAGCCGACCCCGGATGGGGCCAAATTGATTTTCGAGAATCCTTCTGAAAGCGCAGCCCAAGGGCTGCGAGTGGCCGTGCAGGTCGCTTCGGACACGAAGAATGATGCATTCCGGTGGAATTTATCAGTCTTGAACGAAGGGGAGAATTTGTCACTTATGCGCGTGGTCTTCCCGGAGGCGATGATCGCCGAACTTGGCGAGGATGGCTCGGTTTTTCTCCCCCGCGCCGCCGGAGAAGTGACACGGGGCATGTGGCAAACAGAGTTTGAACACGAGCGTCTTTACCCGGACCCATGGATGACGATGCAATACATGGCCGCGTACACGGGAAACGGATCCGCCGGGCTTTACTTTGCCACTCACGACCCCATGGGCGGGCCGAAGCTAATGAGCTGCCGCAGTCACCCGGAGGAGCGAAAAGTCCACTTCCGGTTTGACCAACCGGTGGCAAACATGACGCGCCCCGGAAACAAGTTTGAGTTGACCGGGGAAGTCGTCTGGCGGTTTTTCCAAGGCGACTGGTTCGATGCAGCGGAAATTTACCGCGACTGGGTTCGCGCCGAGGCCCGATGGTTCCCGGAACTGACCGTGGATGGGCGGGCCGACACGCCGGGGTGGGCTCGGGATGTCTCCATCTGGTGCCGGGCATTCGGCGACGGCGAAGTCGTTCCAGACGTGCTGGAGTTCGCCAAGTACATCGGGTTGCCCGTGGGTCTTCACTGGTACGCCTGGCACAACCTGCCACCCGGCTGCAAAAACTCAGCGTTCGATAATGACATGCCCAACTTCTTCCCACCGCGACAGGGTTTCGCTGAAGGCGTGATCAAGCTCCGCGAGGCGGGCGTATACGTCATGCCCTACATCAATGCCCGAATCTGGGACACCCGCGATCGCGGGCTGGAGGACTGGCAGTTCAGCCGTGTTGCGCTACCGGCGACGACCAAGAAGGAGGACGGCTCGCCCCACACCGTGGTATACGGCGAGGAAACGGACGGCAGCGACATGACATTCGCTGTGATGTGTCCGCATACACAACTCTGGCAGAGCAAAATGCTGGAGATCTGCAACCGCCTCTTCCAGGAATACAAGGTCAACGGAATCTATCTTGACCAGGTGTCTGCCATGTCTCCCATCCTGTGCATGGACGAGACGCATGGTCATGAACTGGGCGGCGGGCACTGGTGGAACCAGGGGTACTGGAAGATGCATGATACCATTCGGGACGTCATGCCCGGAGACGTCATGCTGACCAGCGAATGCAATGCCGAGCCGTTTATCCGCTGGTTCGACGGCTACCTCGTGTGGCACTGGCAACGGCCGAACATTGTTCCGGCTTTCGTCGTCGTCTATGGGCCTTCCATCCAGCTCTTCGGGCGCCAATACGCCGGCGGTCCCGACATCGACCTCGCCGCCCGCATGCGATGCGCGCAACAGTTAGTTTTCGGGGAACAGATCGGCTGGATGGGGGCGGACTGGGTCCACGAAAGTCCAAGCATGCCGTTTATCCGTCACGTAGTTCACACGCGTTGGCAGCTTCGACGCTTTTTCTCCGCCGGCGAAATCTGCAGGCCACCCGAATTCGAGTCGGAAATCCCAGCGGTCACCGCCGACTGGCAGTGGTACGGCGAAATGAATGTCACGAACCACGCCGTGTTTGCGGGCGCCTGGCGATTGCCCAGGGAAAACAAGGCGGCCCTGATTTTCGTGAACGTATCCGACGAGGGGGTCACCGCAGATTTCCGTTTTGACAGTCGCGCGCTTGGAGTCGAGGGAGGGAGAATAGCACTGGCAAAAATCAGCGGCGAAAATCGGGAGTCTCCCGTAACGGCACCGCCATCATTCACTCGCCGCCTGGAGTTTCCCGCACGCACGGCCTGGGCGTGGGAGATTTCAACGCCCTGAATTCAGGCAGGCATTTTTTCAACGCGAAGGATCCACCGCGGCTCCAGAATTCACGGCTGCAGCCCCATTCGCGCCGGGGGAACGCACTGGGCGGCCTCAGCGGAATTCGCGGAAAACGAGCTACAACCCGCCCTTGGAGATATCAAATCCGTGGTCCAAAAGGCTCTGCTCCATCGCTTCCAGCGCAAGGGGAGGCGGAAAGCGCTTGGGAAGCCTGGGCTCCCCCATGGCAAAACCCCGGCGCGTCAGCCAATACCGTCCAACCGTCAGCGGGGATCCATCCCGGGTCGCGGGCAGCCAGTACTTCGAGAACGAATGATGGAGACGCGCGGCTTCCCCATGGTCACCGCTCCAGGCCGCCTTGAAGATTGCCACCACGAGTTCAGGCACCACGTTGTACATCGAACCGATAGCCCCGTTGACGCCGGGTATGGCCAAGGCCTGGGCCAGGCTCTGGTCATGGCCATGAAGCAATTCCCACTCCTCGGGTCCATGGGCCAAAATCGCTTGATGCACAGAAAGGTCCTGAACAAAGGCCTTAATTCCAGCCATGTTCGGAATGGTTGCGAAGGAATCCAGCACCGATCTGACGCCCTCGCCCGCGATCGTTTCGCTGAACAAGTATGGATAAAAAGGGAGATCGCAAACGGATGCAACGGCGGAAAGGTGGTTGAGCTGGTCCGGCCACGGCAGGGGATAGTAGACCGGCCCCAGGGAACTGATGGCCTGGACCCCTTTGTGCTTCGCCGCGTGTGCCGCCAGCTCGATTGCGTCCCGGGTGGCCAGTGTGCCCACATGAATCATCAGTGGCACTCGATCGCCCACGGCATCTGAAACCGCCTCGACGATTCCACGTCGCTCATCCATGGAGAGAAGCAGCCCATCCCCTGTTGTTCCGCAAAGGTAGAGTCCGGCGATCCCCCGGTCGATCAACCAGCCGGCCAGGCGAGCCGTTTCCTCGAAATGCACGCCCCCGTCATCGCGGTACGCGGTGTACAGGGCGGCATGGATGCCGGAAAAAAGTTTGG